>CBFDAW010000059.1:0-9773 GCA_965602865.1 uncultured Thermoplasmata archaeon | reverse complement strand
CGTAAATATTATAATGATAGGTCAAACTCGACATTAGAAAATCTCTCATTAACTATCTTTCCCTCGGTGAATCGCAAGCATTTACCAACAGCTACATGGTTAATAATTACATTAAAAGCGGTATGTGAGAGTTACCCTCTGGCGTTTGACACGATCGATTTTAGGGTTAAGGTAGAATTTTGGCCATACCCATTGATCAAAGTACCCGTGATTGAGCAAGATGAGATATATAAGGTTCCGCCGGGATATGCGTTTATTAATTTCAAAGTATATAACGATGGTAACGGTGAGGACAATTTTGAAACCGAGGCACAAGTAGGCGAGACATCATATGAGCAAAAACTGTTAACTAAAAAAGGCTGGAATGCGGTTGTGCATTCGGGGAAATACACCAGGATATTAAAACGTGGTGAATATCAAGTTGTAACCGTAAAAATAACCGTACCCTCTATGGTACGCACCCGCTCGCCATGCCCGATTAAACTCATTGTCAGCTCCGAAAAGGATCCCAACCACCATGATGGGAAAAAAAATAATTCTTTCTATGTTTTTACCGATTTACACAAGAATATGGCGTTTATCAACCATGAACCAAATCCTATTTATATATTCCCGGACTCTGAAAAAACTACTCGATTTAAAATTAGAAATATTGGAAATTATATCGATAGAACTATCCGTGTAAATGTCTCGGTTCTACCCGAGAATTGGGAAGTTATCATCGACTCATCGGCGATTCCTGCCCCTGGGTTACCAATCAATGGAACCGCGGATATTGAAGCTATTGTAAAAACACCTGAGCATGTTGTTGAGTCCACATATGATGTTAAAATTGCAGTGATATCTAATGACGAAATTAAAGATGAGATCACAATACCTGTTCATGTCTTAAAAATACGGAAGATCGCACTATATTGTAGCAACCCAAAAAATACCGGAAATGTGAGTGAGGAGATCTCATTTATTGTAACGGTGGAAAATATCGGGAATTCAAAGGATTCCGTTGATCTGAGATATTCTTATGCGACTGCGGAGATGAAGGATGAGAATTGGAAAGTCAAACTATCAAAGAATTTTACTACTTTATATCCGTATGAATCACGTGATGTTATAGTATCAGTTTTAATCCCGCTTAAGGCACTGGCGGACACGAATTTCTTATCTCTAAACATACAAGAGGGGTATATCATATCTATCCATGGTATCTCACAGAACGATACCACGGTTACCGCAGAAAAAGAGATTGAAGTACTGGTAAATCCTATCTATGATTTCAGCTTCAGTAAATCAAAAGATGTGAAATATTTGATCCTACATCAAAGTCAAATCGTTGATTATACCTTTAAAATCGAGAATAAAGGTAATAATTGGGATTTAATTGATATTTGGCCAGAGAGCACCTCTGACAATCTTGCTTGGATATATATACCATTCGAGCAACGGAAATTATTACCCGGTGTAATTGAGGAGCTGACAATTAATTTCGAACCGCCACCACATTTAGATGCAGGTAAGTACGAGTTTACCATCTATGGCAAGTCAGTTAGCCAACCAACACTTATCACAACATTGGAGCTTACTTTAGAAATTATTGAATCCGACTTGGAGCTAACCACGATCCAAATCGGCGATAAAACGTTATCACAGGCGAAGATTAAAGAAGGTGAAACCGTACTGATTCGGGTACTTATAACTAATGTTGCAGATCTTGATTACTACAATAGATCAACAGACGAAAATGTGGTGATTAAATTCATGGAAGGGTCAAATTATATCGGTGAAACTAATATTACATATTTACCTGCTAAGCGAGCCGATGAAGAAAATTCGATATGGGTAACCCATTCATGGAAAATAGGTAAAGCGCGACCTTATACGATTACTGTTCATTTAGATCCATATGAAGCGTTCCCTGAATCAATATTGGAGAATAATGAGCTCAGTGGCAAAGTGGAAGTAAGAGGAAGTGGGGATTCAGGGGAGGATACTTCAGATATCAAATCTTCAGATTTATTCATGTTATTAGGAGTTATTATTGTCTTTATAATCATAATGTTAATTGGTATCTGGCTAAACATCGCTCTTACTAAACGTGGTAAAAAGAAAGGGTACACCGAAACCGGAGAATACAAACCATACGAGGAAACCTCAAAGGCGGAATTTGATAAAGAAGAAGAAGAAGAAGAGCCTGAAGGTGGAATCCTAGGTGTCCATGAGAAACACCCATATGCCAGTAAGAAGAGCGATAAATTCATGAAAGAGAAACTGTCGATTATTACCATGAGACCGATAAAAAAGACTAAACCGATTAAAAAGAGCAAACCGGTTACATCATTGGAAGGTGAGGGTAAGCGACTCGCGATCGATAAACCACAAATTGCTGGCTTACTACCACCCGCTGAGAACAAAGATAGAGCATAAACATATTAAAAGAAAAAGAAAAAAAAGTCGTTTAGGTAATAAAGAGGAATAAATATGAAATCGAAATTACACTGTCTGGTCGTAACGATTGTTACAATCATTATATTAATTGGATTTCTTAATTTAATCCCGAATCGTTCGAAAAGCACCGAAATCTTAGTTTTTGATAATGGTGGTGGTGAACCTAGTTGTGTTGTGGAGATGCGGGGTGAAATGGGCTATTGTTCGGATTCTACGACATATTTCTCAGTACCCATCCATAAAGGTAATATCCAAGAGGCATCAGTCAAAATTAAATGTGAGCCTAATTCCGAGGGCGATACATTATTGAATCCTAGTTTAGATGTGGGCTTAGATGGCGATAACGAGTGGGAGTTCACCGGTAAGGGGTACGGTGCCATCAATCACCAGACAATCTTTAAAACCGGCATGAATCGAAAAGTAGTGGCGATTGGTAAAAAAACACATTCGACAAATACCACCTCAATATTACTTCCAAAAGGTGCAGAGGTCCAAGAGGCGATGATGACGATTCAAGGCGGCGATATTGAGTTTGGTGAGCTATATCTAGCAGTTACGACCGAGGACACGGAAGTTTGGTATGTCAAATATGATGGAAATAAGAAATTTTGTACACCAGAAAAGATCTGTCAGCTGGGGGGTAGTAGTTGGTGGGACCAATCCGCCGGTATTGGCCTCGGTGATTTTGATGATGATAATGATAATGACATCGTAGTAAATTATGGAAACGGGCAAACTTCATCTACTACCGGAGAAATTTATCTTCTCGAGAAAAAAGGATCAGGGAATGATTTTGCCAATAAGCAACTTATTGGCAAAACCGGTAATTACAGGAATACTGACTTCGCAGTGGGTGATTACGACAACGATAAAAAAGTGGATTTCGTTGTTTCCGAACAGAACCAGAATATTTATTATTTCCAAAATAACGGTAGTTTTGATTTCTATGGTAAACAGTTAACCGGTTCATTTTCCGGTGGTACGGCGTATGGAAAAGATGCTTACGACTTTAACCTGGATGGATACCTGGATATTGTGATAGGTGGGTCATCATCAGGAGAGGTTCATATCTTCCCGGGAAAAGGTGATGGTACTTTCGGAAGTCAAATTAAGGTACAATTAAATTCCGGGAGGGATAACAGATGTGTGGTGGCGGGAGATTATAATATTGACGGAAACCCGGATATTATCGTGAAAGATGCTCAAACATGGCCGGTTCCCGCCCCGAAATTCCAGTTCGCATCCGGTTACGGCGATTTTACGTTTACTAATTCTGTTGATATTGATATTGATACTACAGGCTGGTATTTATCGTATATAACTGGCGATGGGTTCGACTTTAATTTCGATGGGAACCAGGATCTAGTTACTTATTCATATTTCTGGTCCACACAAAATTCCACCATCTATTGTTATTGGGGTAAGGGCGATGGGACATTTGAGAGTACACCTACCGAAGTTATACTGCCGGGTCAAAGGATAACTTGTATCGCCACACCGTCTTCCGATGTACTGGGTGGATGCGATAACTTGGTCATAGATGTTGGCGAGGACGGCGATCTAACAACCAATTTCCAACCGGTCACCGGCCCTTTCAAGACCGAAGAAAAGATTTATTTCGATACACAATTAAAAAACTTATTCTCGACCCCCTCCTCAGGCATGCGAAGTTTCATCGACGATTATGGGAACACGATTTATGAAATCCCGATCAGGTTTTCTGCTAATGAAATCGGGAATGTAATGTTGAAGAATTTAAGCATCTCATACAGTTACACGGCAAAGGTCGATGTAAACCCGCATAATACCAACTTAGTTAATGAACTGAATGATTTAATACCAACAACCGGCACCGGAAAATTTAAAGTATATTTCAAAATTGCCGCTGATTCACCGGGAAAAGTCACATTTTCGAACCTATATATCAAATTCAATGAAGCGCCTACATTCAATCCTATACCGGACTGGAGCATGGATGAAGGTACCACTAAACTGATCGATATTTTTAGTTATTACGGCGATGATTACGAATCTCCAGAGGAGTTGACATATTCGGTTTATTCATATACGAATTCGAATTATTTGGATGTATCCGTTTATAATAATATCTATTTACTTATAAACGCCACGATCGATCCAGATTGGCATGGTGAAACCAGTATTGTCGTAGAAGCCGAGGATTCGGAAAATGGTATCACTCGGTCAAACAAATTCAAGGTAATGATTAACCCTGTCAATGATCCGCCGCGGATCGGAAGAAGATTAACAAATGTTGAATTGAAGACCAATGAAGTCTATGACGAGATGGATCTAGATGACCCGAATGAATATTATTTCTATGATGTTGACAGCACAAAAATGTATTTCAGAGCGATTATTAATGCACAGAATGCTATAGAATATAATGAATATCTGGAGATATCGATTAATAATGACACGAATGTCTTAAAACTAAAATCTTTAGACCGGTACCTAAAATTAATACCCGTCAGAATTTACTGCAGTGATATCGAAACGGTTCGGACAATGAAGGCAGCTAACCTACCGAACATTCCAACCTACCAAGATTTTATTGTAAATATCACAAAATACGGTATAGGTAAGAAACCAACCTACCCGCCGGTCTGGAAAGATATCGAGGATCTTGAGTTGCTCGAAGATGAAACGAAGATCAACTGGCTTAACCTGAATAATTATACCACCGATCGCGATGACACTATAGAATCACTAACTTATTCAATCGAATCGTTAACCAATAGTGCATTTATTAATGTTTTTATCACAACCAATAAACCCAGGACCGAAAATGTACTATCCATCATCCCGGAGCTTGATTTTAATGGTGAAGCAATAGCCGTAATACGAGTCGAGGATGATGAGCATAATTTTGCCTTGGAAGAGTTTAAAATCACTATAAAACCCCAGTTGGATATCCCCGAAGTAGAGATATTATCACCTAAAAATGGCACAGAAGTCTTTGGTAGCGTGGCAATTTTCGGGCGTGCATACGACCCCGAAAACGCACTTACAGCTGTAGAAATCAAAATCGGAAACGAACAATGGCTGCCGGTGAGTGGGGATGAAACATCTATTTCACACTGGAATTATATCTGGGACTCACAAGAGTATACGACAACCACAGGCAATATTACAATAAAAGCCCGTGCTATAGATGCGGATAATATGTTCTCTGAGCTGGATAGTATTCAACTACAGGTAAACAACGCAATAATCGATACAGATAACGATAATGTTCCGGATGTGTATGATGCGTTTCCCAATGACCCCTTGAACTGGGTGGACTCTGACGGCGATGAGGTGGGGGATTATACCGATCAATTTCCCAACGAACCATCGCAATGGGAGGACAGTGACAGCGATGGGTATGGTGACAATCCATCAGGAAATTTACCGGACCTTTTCCCACTGGATCCCACGCAGTGGGAAGACAGTGACGGCGATGGATATGGTGATAACTTAGATGGGAACAACCCGGATTATTATCCTGAGGATGACAAACGACACTTAAAGGGTGACGATCAAGCCCAAGATAATATCTTTATGTCTAAGAACCTAATCTGGCTTACGATTATTCCATTTATTATTATCGATTTATTAATCATTTTCTACTATATCTCAAGAAAAAAAGTTGGAATGAAAAAGCAGCAAAAGGGTTGAATGGAATAATAATCAATTGAGGAATTAGAAATGACGCGAATAATAAATACTCGGACACCAGTAACAATGCTTTGCATCTTTTTCTTGATTGTATTCTGTCTATTCCCAATGGCGCCCAGTAAAAATATCGACCAGTTCAATTATAAGGATGGGAAGCCAGATTCGATAGAATACACTTTAAAGATGGATAAAGAAGGAGAAGTAGGAACAGAAGCGAGCGGGTACTTCAAAATCCCGACCAATCGCGGTGAAATTACGAACGCGAGCTTGAAGATCAAGTGTGGACCTGACAACTATGGTAATTATTTAAACAATCCCAGACTTGACATAGGTCTAGATGGTGACTATGAATGGGAGTATAATGGAAAAGGCTATGGCGAAGCAGGTCGCCAGAACGTATTCTCCACCGGTTTAACCACACACTCCGTGATAACTGCCAAACGCGGTTCGGAGTATTTTGATAATATGACCTATCTACTATTACCGACCACCGCTCGAATTATAAATAATGAGGATGCTAGCATGAAAATCAGAGGTGGTTCGGGACCATATCAAGAAGATCTTGTTGTTAGCATAAGTTCACAAGGAGATATTTACTATGCAAAAAGCAACCGTGACGGAACATTTGGTTCGGTAACAGTTTATAAGGATGTGATACTCCCATCCAACGGAAGAAGCTATGGAATAGGGTTAGGCGACTTTGATAATGATAATGACTTGGATATAGTATATGGCGAATATATCCAGTCGCAACCTGTCGCCGATTTTTTTATTATTCTTAATGAGAATCAATCTCCGCATCCATGGGGAAGTTCCCCAAATATATTTTGGATTGGAAGTATAAATACAAATACTTGGTCGGATTATCCAAGCGATTTTGCGGTGGGTGATTTCGATATTGATGGTAATCTGGACTTCATTACATGTCTGTACCGAAGTCGGGATCTGTACCTTTTCAGAGGCGACGAAGATTTTAATTTTCAAGCCCCACCTGTTAACCTGGGCGTTAGTTACCCAGGGTCTAATTATTGTTATGGTAAAGATTCGGCAGATTTCGATAAGGATGGTGACAGAGACTTGGTGGTTAGCGGGTATGCAAGTGGAAGTGTTTATTATTATGAAAATAAAGGCAATGGCGCCTTTAAAAGTAGTAATACCGTTACATCTGGTACAGGAAATTATCAATACTCGCTAATTACAGCAGATTTCGATAATGATTATAACCCGGATATCTTAACCAAGGGCACTTGGGGATCAACGAGCAATAAAATGCGATTAATTCGCGGCAAAGGCGACGGTACGTTCTATAACCCAATGGATTCTAATATTGCATTAGGTTCTACATGGGAGAGCCCTTATTCAGGGGATGCATTTGATTTTAACTATGATGGTTATCAAGATGTCGTCCTTCAACGTTCAGGAAACCTCTATTATTACAAAGGAATGGGCAATGGTAACTTTGAAACGGGGATTAATCTGGGCACTAGCGCAGATTGTTTCAGTACAGCTGCACCGATAGAAATACCGCTTGGTGGCTGTTCCGACCTCACGATGAATATTGGCGATCCTAAAGGCACTACACCGGTGGAGATTAGCCTACCAGGTAGTATTACAACTGAAAAATCAATAAAGTTTGGGGAATCGCTGAACTCGATAATAAGTAGTAAGCCGAAGAATCTCGAAGTGGTAACCGATGAGTACGGCAACGAGATGTACAAAATTCCGCTCAGGTTCGAATCCAATTCCATTGGGAGAGTACAATTAGAAGAGTTGGATATTAAATACGAATATACGGCTACTGTTAATCTGATTCCACCCCAGAGGTTTAACTTAACAACAGATTTAAACGATCTTTTACCCACGGATGACAACAAGGAGGCAGTGAAAAATGTTTACGTTGGTGTATCCTCCACTCAACCGGGTCATGTTACTCTTTCAGATCTAAATATTGAATTCAACGGTGCACCAGAATGCCTAGGCATAGGGGTAAATGATTATCAAGTGATCGGTTACGAGGATCACGATGGAATTGGGTTGGTAAAGAATACGAAAGAACCAACCGAAGATCTAGTTGAGTTGAACTTGACGCATTATTTCACGGATGACTACGATGACCCAAATAACTTGACCTATGGTGTATACAGCAATAGCGACCCTGAGCATATTACGTTATCCATAATTGATGATTATTTATTGCAGGTGAATGGTTCAGTAATTAAAGACTGGTTTGGCACGGTGCAGGTACAAATCTGGTGTAGCGATACCAAAGGTATTGATACTTTATCCAACGAGTTTGAAATAAGCATAGAACCCGTGAATGACCCGCCGGTGGCAAAGAACCCGATACCGAATATTAATTTGCGTGAGAACCATACGAAAGCACCAATCGATCTTGACGACCCAGAGATGGAATACTTTACAGATATTGACAACGAGGTCTTATATTACCGAGCCGCTTTGGTGGACCCTGAACAGTATGGTGAAAATTTGAATGTGAGTGTAAACCCAGATACTAACCTATTACAAGTAAATTCTATCAGCGGGTATGCGCAGAATATTGAAGTTAAAGTATATTGCCATGACAATAGCGATATTTTATCATTAAACTCAAGCGAGCTAGGGCGTATTGAGGTTTATCAGATATTATTAGTGAACATTACCAGCTTCACCGATACTTTCCCGCCCCAGTGGTTACCAATTACACTAGACCCGATCCCCGAGGACGAGTCGCGAGAAAGAATCTTGAGAATCACGGATTATGTTTTTGACCCTGATGATAGTATTAATAATTTGACCTTTAGTATTTATTCGTTATCCTGGAGCGGATATATCGATGTTATGTTAGACGAAGATGGATATCTCAGTGTTTACCCCAAAAATGACTTTGACGATACTGCAAAACTCACCTTGCTGGTTACCGATGACGAGCACAATTATGACCTGACGACCGTACCAATTCCGATCATCTCGAGTAATGATCTACCGATCGTGGATATCGTGGAACCTGGAAATTGCAGCAAGCTTTACGGACTGGTCGAGGTAATTGGCTCGGCATATGACGCCGAGAACGAGCTGGAGAAGGTGGAGATTTGTGTAGGTGATGACGGTGTTTGGGAGCCCGTGAACGGGTCTACATATTGGACTTATGACTTGGATGTAACCAGTTATCTAAACAACCATAAGGGCGCAAGTATGTTATTGGTTAAGGCACGTGCCGAGGATACCACCGGTAACAGGTCGGTTTTAGACCAAGCATATTATTATTTTAGCCACTCTATGGCAGATAATGACGGGGACGATATACCTGATTACATTGACAAGTTCCCGAATAACCCGAGCGAGTGGGAAGACAGTGATAATGACGGCGTGGGTGATAATAATGATAAATTCCCGAAGGATGTGACGCAGTGGAACGACACCGATGGTGACGGGTATGGTGATAACCCCTTTGGCAACTCACCGGACCTATTCCTCTATGACCCGACGCAGTGGGAGGATTTGGACGGTGACGGTCACGGGGATAATCCATGGGGTAATGTTGGAGATCATTATCAAAATGACCCGGAGCGCTGGAAGGGAAAAGATGAATCAGAAGGGGAAACTAAGAGATCTTGGGAGAGTGACTTATACCTACTCATGGGATTAGGCTTAAT
>CBFDAW010000058.1:0-9793 GCA_965602865.1 uncultured Thermoplasmata archaeon | reverse complement strand
ACAAAAATTATTAATGCTTTGGGACTATCTGGATATATAAACTCCGAAAGTTAGGATCAAATACGATTTTTTTAAATATAACCGTAAATATTCACAGTTATTCAATAATCACATTTTGATTCCATGGAGTGGATCGGATAAAGATCAATTCTCAACTTTGCACTGGCTGCGGGTATTGCTCTTTAGTGTGTAAGCCTGGCGCTATCTTTAGAGATTCTAAGCTGCGGCTAAGGATTTTAGCGAACCGATGTACTGATTGTAATACCTGTAGATCCTATTGTCCAGTAGATGCTTTAATTCCAGCAATTCCAAAAGGGGGTAGTGCGAGCAAATGAAACAACAGAGTTCGAAATATAAGAAGGATCGATTCAAGAGCGAATACGATATAATAATCATCGGCGGCGGTATTGGCGGCTTATTAACTGCCGCAAATCTTGTGCAAAAAGGTATTGTTAATGGGCAAAATATCTGTCTCATCGAGCGCTTGGGATTTTTAGGTGGTAGGTTTACCAGTATCCCTAATAACGGTTACGAGATTAGTACTGGTGCGCTGCATCTATTACCGCATGGCAACTCGGGTCCCATGGGGAAAATGCTGAATAGATTGATCAACCAGCCCGTCTCGAACCTGACCCAAAGCTATTTCTCGAGAAAGACCGGTGAAAAGGTACAACTGAAACGCGCGATACAGAGTTATATGGGTTCAGTTTTAAAAGACTGGTTCAAAGTGGTCTCTGCAACTGCCAAGTACTTGAAAGACGGTCGGCCTTCGGATATTTCTGCACTCACATACCTGACCGAAGTGAAAACCTCAGAGGAGTATATCACGCATCTGGAAAAATTCACCAACTTCTCGTTAAGCCTGCATTTAGACGAGATCTCGGCATATCATTTGGGTCATGTGTTTCGGAACTCCATGAAGTATTGGAAACCTGGGCTGTTGCTTGGTGGTTGCGGTCATGTAACTACAAAGCTGGTTGAGTTATTGGAGGCTGGCGGCGTGGATGTTATGACTGGTTTTACGGTCCGGGAGGTGCTCACTCAGGATGGTGGTGTAACGGGTATACTCGTCTCGCCTACTGTGGGTACTGATAAAGAGGATAATTCCGAAGGCGAAATCCTTGAAATTAAGGTAAGAAAAATAGTCTCTGATATTGGACAAAAAAGTACTGCTGGGTTGCTACCTAAAAGTGTAAAAAATGGCAAAGATAAATATTTCTTCAAAAACCTCAAGAATATCCATGAGGCTCGAGGTTTCAAGTTCTATGTGAAAGTAAAAAAGATACCGGTTAAAGATGCTGGTGTTGTCTTTCCACTACATACCTCTCGCATCTACGGTTGGACTGCTGTATCGAATGTAGACAAAACACTGGCGCCACCGGGTAAGAATCTTGTTATTGCCCACGGTGTGATAGAAAGCGGTAATAATAATATGAAAAAAGAGCTAGATGCTGGTATCTCCGATCTGGAGCAAATAACCGGCCCGGACTTTGAATTTGAAGATATACTGAGCATGGGCACATTCAAGGATAACTGGCCGGTGAACCGCGCGAAGCAGGGTGATGATGTTGGTTATTCCGCACCAATCAACGGCTTATACCTGGTGGGTGATGGTTGTAAACCGGTGGGGTATTCTATGGCGGAGGATGTGGCGGAATCTGTTAAATTACTTTTGAAGCATAGTGATATTATGCGGATAAAATTCTGAGGTTACGTCACCAACACTACGCGAGAATTTGCGTATTCAAAATTTACAATTTTTAACATATGGTATACAAAAGTTTATAGATTCTTGCATTACGATATAAATTATTAATTTAATTTTATGTTTTATAATATAAAATAATTCAGATTATGATATCTATCTACGAGATATTGATTCATGAGCGAATTTCCATAGCGGAATAGTGCCCATTCCTATTGCTTTGACGCTATTCATCGACACTATCATTTTTTGATTAACACCTCTAATTCTCATTTTTTTAAATGAAGTGAAATCACTTTTTGAGTTCACGCTTCGGTATTTCACTTCAATTGCTTTATTACCCGAAATAAAATCAATCTCCGTATTGTCTTTACTATAATAATTTACATCCGCCTGCTGGCGAAGTAAATTGAATACAAGATTCTCAGCCAACGAACATATACCTCTCGTCCCGGTCATCACGACCCTGAAGCCATTATCTGTGCAATAACATTTTTTTGGAGAATATTTTCTTTCATTTGGGCTACCGAATTTTTCAACTAATTCAAGTAGATATGTCTCTTGGAAATACCCGACATATTTTTTTGCAGCATCATTGCTAATATCGATCAATTTTCCTATCTTACTATAGGTTAGAGGTTTTCCTACCCTATCCATTAGTAAGAAAAATAGGTCATTTAAAAGAGTGGGATCTCTGATCTCATAAGCTATTGCTATATCTTTATAGATTATGTCATCAATTATATCCAGCAATAGTTGAGGGTCCCTTTTAAGCACATAATGAGGCATTCCACCTGAGATCAGATATTCTTTAAGTATTGCTTCCATTAATTGTGGTTGAGAGGGATCATACTGTTCATTGTTGAACTTTAGATATTCTGAAAATGATAACGGATTTACCTTTATCTTGATATACCTACCAGTCATTGCCGCGCTTTTATGTTTTACCACAAGAGAAGATGACCCTGAGGCAATTATCCTGAGTCCATCTTCAATATCGATCAGCGATTTCAATTCCTGTTCAAACCCACTTCTATAATGTACTTCATCCAAAATCAAGATGTGCGGTTCTTGCCTCTTCACTTTATTAATCCTTCTGAAAGTAGCAAGTAGGTCCAATATTGAAGTATTTCTCACATCTGGGTGGTCTATAGAAGCATAAAATATTCTTGTAGGTTCAATATCTTGGATACTTTTCGCAATGTATTGTTTTAAAAGTGTGGTCTTTCCAACCCGTCTTAAACCAAATATGATAACCGCTTTTTGTAGTTCAAATGCTTTTGCAATCTTCTGAAGATAAATGTCCCTCTCTATTCCTGGTGCAGTATATTCTCCATACCACCACGGATTGAAGAATCCTAAGGTCTCATCGAGTATAATCTATTGATGTGAGTTTAAGTATAAATAACCTTCTTTAAAACATAGAACTTATTATGAAGAATACTCTATGAAATAAAGAAGTATATATATCATGATACAATTCTTTTTACATTTACACCTTTGTCATAGATATAACCATTTCAAACATGTTGTAAAAATGATTAAGAAAATGAAATAAAAATGCTGTGTTGCACAATTATAATTCTATGAGCTAATAAAGCTATTTACTTATGCCTCTCCATACCTTTTCAATGTTTTATAGGCCCATATCGTCATTTTTGCCTCTTGTATCATTCCTTTTTCACTTTTTGCTCTCAATTTCTCTCCAAATATACGTTTAATGGCTGAAAAAATACCTTCAGTTGCCGTCCAACGTTTACCATAATTCAACGTTTTTGACCATTTTTCATAGTCAAATTCATTCAGGAACTTCACATTCATATTACGCCATGTTGATTTGCTATCGTCCCGAGCATTCTTGTCTGGTTTGATAATCGGTCTTATTCTTTGTTCTTCCAAGTATTTCCAGAATTCGATATTATCAAAACTACCATCACCACCGAATCCAGTTATTTCAATATCATTCTTGATAAGTTCATTCAGTTGTTTTTTAGCACTATCTGCTTCCGATGTTGGTATAAGATTGACTTCAAAGCTAACAGGTTCTTTTGTCTCAGGATCACCAAGAATAATCACCTGAATCCATCTGCGGTTCTTTTTCCCATACTTTTCCCGGAGATATTCGCCACCTTCGATTGCTTGGAAACCTGAACCATCACCGAATAAGTATAGAATATTTCCTTCTGGGACTTCAAGATGAATGTCCAGCTTGTTGACTCTACGATTAATAGTTGAATAATGATTGAAGTCTGGAAGATCTGCTATTTCATACAAACGCCTTGTAATGCCTTCGATCATTCGGTATGGTATCTCCTTTGCATGCCATATTCCTTGTATTTTTATCATAGAATTTGGAAATTGATATGGTGAACCTACTTTGTTTGCATTCATTTTTATAAGTTCGTCATCCCAGCTCTGAACCCATTCAAGATCTAATAGATACTCTCCTCGTTTAACGAGCTGCTCGTTATAAGCTGGCCAGTCACGGGTATCAATATATTTTTTACCCCACCGTTTTTGAGATTTCTTTTCAAGATCAGTCATCAATCCCGAATATATCGAAAAGTATATAGGGATATCCATAGATATCCCTAATTGCATGAGGCATATCGAAGTGAAAAAGAATGATTTGCTCGTGAAGGAAAAAGTTGAGGTACTCTATGAACGAAAAATTACACCTTTTGGTAATTCTGCAAAAATCGATGCACCGAAGAAATACATAGGGAGAAGAGCTTATGTTATAATTGTCGAGGATTAGGAGTTATGCAACACAGCAATTTTTTTAAGAGTTTAATATATTTCCGGTTAACAACCATTTCAAAATTGAAACATGTTTGATATTCTGTTCAAGTTTCAGCTCGGGATCACTAGTAATGAGTAATGCATTTTTAACTTTCAATTTGTCCATTGCATTACTAAGCGCTTTAACTTCCCGTGATTTGGTTTTTTTATCACTTATTGTCCAAGCCACTTGAATAATATTTTCAACTTGGTCACCCCTTACGATAACAAAATCGATCTCTTTCCCATCTTTGCTCTTCCAATAAAAAATATTATCGGTACCATATCTACGGAACAATTCTATTGCCACGATGTTCTCTGCCAATTTTCCTATATTTTCTGAGGTTCTAAATGAAACCGCATTAAGAAGTCCAGTATCTATGCAATACAATTTTTTAGGATATTGCATTTGATCTTTGACTTTATAAGCGTAAATTGGCACATAATAAAATAATAAGGATTCATTTAAATAATGTAAATATTGGTTGATTGTGGTTGGTGAGATTTTTATTCCTATACTTTTCAAATTTTTTTCAAGTTTTGGCACACTAACCAGAGCCGCAACACTTCTAAGAAGAAGAACCACGGTACTTTTAAGCTCATGAATCTTTCTGATCCCAAATCTTGTTACAATATCTCGAGTGATAATTGAATCGAATGTGTCCTTCATATATTCTCTTTGCAATTCAAAGTCTGGAGTAAGTACTACAGTGGGAAAGCCACCAAATTCTAGAAATTCTCTGAGTTCATTTTCCATTTTATTGATTTGGATATTAAAATTATTCAATGGTACTTGTTTAAATCTTAGGAATTCAAAAAAACTCAAAGGAAAAATCCTGAAATTAATAAATCTACCAGTAAGTACAGTTGATAATTCCAAACTCATCAATTTAGAAGATGAACCGGTAATAATAATTTTGGCGTTTTCGTTTATTTCTAAAAATCTACGGACCCATTTTTCCCAGGCGGGTAAATTTTGCACTTCGTCTAATACAATAACGGCATCATCTTTTGGATTAAGATAATGTCTATATGTTTCATAGAGGTTTTGAAGAAAAGTTTCGGTTAGATAAGGTTGAATAGCGGGGTCTTCAAAGTTGATATATAAAGTTTGATTACTTTTTTTACCCGTTTCTATCCATTTTCGGAGAATCTGTTTGCAAATATAAGTTTTCCCGGCGCGTCTAACTCCCGTAATTAAAATTGCAATATTAGGCACTTTAAAAGCGTTAAGAATATGATTGACGTAATTATCTCTCCAAATTCCTATATCAATGTCATTTCTCCAAAGATTATAAGGTTCAATGATTTCGAGCACTTCTCGTTGTATCATATAGTATGGTGTATGATCTAATACATTATATATGTTACTATGATGTATGATATAGTATATAAATTCGATGATCATTGTGTAGATTGAATTTTATTTGATAGTAGTTAGTTATTAGCTTGACCTAATATCTAAATTCATTTTCTCAAGGTTAATAATGGCACGAGGAATGAGGGCATAGTTGGGTTTATCTGTTACTTCCGCATAATATTAGATCGAACACATCTTTTGAACACCTAGTAATATAACAATAGATAATATTAGTAATAACTCGAAATTATGGTTTTAAGTCCTCTGTTTTTTCACTCCTATTTAACCACCTCCATGATTATTTATTCAATATTATTTCTAATTTAGCATATTTTAGATATGATGTCTAACTTTGACAGCCATTCCACGTGTACTATTCTGCATCTCAACCCCGCTCATGACCGCTTGACCGACTGCTCGCACTTCGTCATTATGGCAAGCCACAACTTCATCACCGATCCGGATCATATTATCCGCTTTCTCCACACCTACCGCCATAATGCTGCCCTTCGGCACGAAATCATCGATGGTAATTTTATACTGAAATCCTGCTTTTTTTGCCAGTATCCTTGCACCATGTAAAGTTAATGAAATGAACCCACGCACGCCCGTTAGCATTCCCACCTGTTGGGAATCCTTGAATATTTTCAGGTTTGGATATCTGCCCTTTATTTTAGACCCTTTAAGTAACTCAACCCCCGGTTCACCGAACTGGTAGCGGGAAATACACCCTAGATTCTCCAGCTGGCGGTTTTCTTGTGACACTCTATGATTACCCTCGGCGCGGGTCAGTGCATTTCTCAGCTCATTTGCCAATTTTTCCAGTGATTTATAAGCTGTAGGATGCCCCAAACTAGTGCAGATCACGGGGGTAGTATTATCATTATCTTCACCGGTATTTGATAAAGTCGTTTGAACACACTCCTTTAATAACTCACCTAGTGACGAATTAAAATGTATCAATATATGATCGTACTTGTTTTTAATTAAAAAATTCTGAATGCATTCTTTAATCATTTCCCGCTCATCCGCAAACCAGTGCCCGGTCACGGGTATATCGTATTGTTGTGCGGGGTATACCAATTCGAGTTCACGCGGGACGAGACCTAGTGGTGAAGTTACTATTACTTCATGTAATCTATTCATGTAAGAGATATTTCCTAATGTCTCTTGAATTGTCTGTCTGAACAGCCTATGAGATTTCGAAGTGGAATATGGTTTTTTAGCGGAACACGGTAGTAATAACAATATCCTTGCACTATCTGGTTTAATATACCTCTCTTTTACTCTTGTACGGAAACGAATTACCTCTATCCGGTTCAATGCCTCCCGTGAACATGTTATGTATTTGGTGGGCCGAAAGACAGGAGAATATTGTTCGAGCGTATCGTAGAACTCAAGGTCTAAAATACGAACAATGGCGCTCAGCCTGGGCTCGGTTAGCATACGCTGCTCAACCAGCTCACGAAGTCTACCGCGAGCAATCGTACTTTTAATAAGAGCTAATTCGGAAAATAATGCATTTTCATTATGTTTTAAAATACCCTCAAAAGTGGAATTACCCTCCCTCAAGTTCGCGCACCCGTCGCACCCACAGAGTTTCCCGGCGTCCGCCACCGCCGAGATGGGTATTGGTCCACTGGCGTTCATTAAATTTCCAATTCGTGCCTGGAGTACGCATTGGCAGGTATCTACAATGTCCACACCGAGATATACGAGAACCGCCAGATTGTGGACGGTTGCTATACCGGGCAAATATAGCAATTTCTGAGGCTCTTTTCGGTGATTCAGGGATACGATCCGGCTTACGAATCCTCGAGGGTTATCCAATAATCTCACCGCATTAGCAATAATTAAAATCTTAGCATCTTGGTCAAGTGATCCCGTTGAATCTGTGATGATCTGGAGCTCCTTGGAACCTTCATTTGATTTGTTTTGACCAACCGGAAATAGACTATCTTTTGAAATTCCAACTTCGGTGAAACATTCTGGGAAATTAATTGTCCCGGGGATAAAAAGATTTGGATGTACAGGTTTATCGATATCGATTTTTTCCATACTTTCTTTTAATAATGGATTGCCTAAGTGATAGAGATGTAGTTTTGTATGATTGGTCTGGGCGTTCATGTGAGGGTGGTTAACGCCATCTAGGTGTGCCCGATCTGCACTATTTCCCGCCTCGAGCTTTTGTAATGATGAATCCTGAAGATACGATACTTCCAATTCGGTGGAGGTGAATAACGGTATTCTATTAGTAGAAATACCCGCAATAGTTGGAATCTCAATACATTTTTCCATGATCGTCCAATGCCCGAGCCGGCTAAGACCGTCACGAGATTTTACATCTAACATGCATTACAACCCAAATAGAAGTCTATTTTTAAAATTTACTTCTATAATTTTTATTTTAATGATAATTATTAAAGCTGAATTACTAAAAGTTATATATTTTGTTTGTGATGACAGACAGCTTTGTAATAACCTGAGGTTACGCCATGAACGATATCCTTAGAATAGCACGTGAACCGGAAGCACAAGAGCTGTGCAACAGATGTTTAGGCAGGCTATTTGGTAAACTAGGTCATTATCTTGATAATCCTACAAGGGGTAAGGCTCTGAGGATATTATTACATTTGGAGGACATTCTTGGGGCCGGAATCGAACCAATTAATGCTTCGGGTAAAAACTCAATAGAAAATAGCTTGACCCCCCAGAGGATCGAACAAATGATAGAGTCATTCGAATTTAGTCAACAACAAATGCAGATAATCTGTGGGATTCTCAAAATTAATTATGACATTAACGATATAAAAGAAAGAGAAAAAGAATTCCAAGAATATATCGGATCATTAATGGATCCTGGGATTATTGATGATTTAGATAATTTGAATTCCTGTAAAGTATGTAACGATTTATTTGATGAACTACCTAAATTCGTTGAACTGGTGCATGATTCCGTGAAGAAATATGAGTTCGATAATTTCTTAATCGGCTGCAAACTCGATATTGATCAGGTAAGAAATGAAGAAGAATTATGGACTACATTGGGCACCACCCAATCGGAACTTATGAAAAGTGAGTTCAATCGTGAACTTGGAAAACTCGTCCAGGTACGACTTAATAAAGTTGTGGACTTTGAACTACCGGAAATGACGATCATCGTGGATACTAGATATGATTCAATAAAACTTCAAATCGGATCATTGTTCATTTATGGTCGATATCGTAAGCTTGTTCGTGACCTACCACAAACCAAATGGCCGTGCAAGAGCTGTTGGGGCAAGGGCTGTAATAAGTGTAATGGTACTGGTAAAATCTATCCAACTAGTGTCGAGGAACAAATTGCAGAAAAGGTTATGGAAATAACAAAAGGTAAAAACCATTTATTCCATGGTATGGGCAGAGAAGATATTGGTGTGCGAATGCTTGGTTCGGGTCGACCGTTTATCTTGGAGGTGACCGAACCATTTAATAGAAATATCGATTTGGATAAACTTGAGAACGATATCAACGAATACACAAAAACAAAAGTAGAAGTTACAGATCTGAGATTTTCAACACATCGTGAAGTGCGCTCATTAAAGGCGGCTAAACCGACCAAGACATATAAAGTAAAAATTAGTCTTGAAAAAAAGATAAATAGAGAAAAGCTTAAAGATATTGTAAGTACATTCAATGGTGAAATAATTAAACAACGAACTCCTATCCGGGTTGCACATCGACGCACTGATTTGGTAAGGAAACGGAAGGTTGTGGATATTTCACTTTCAAGTTTTTCCGATGATGGAAAAGCAGCTGAATTGAATATCACCGGTGAAGGTGGATTATACATTAAGGAATTAATTACTGGTGATTCTGGTCGTACAACACCAAGCCTCACCGGTGAACTAAATATTGAATGTATAGTACAAGAACTTGATGTCCTTCGAATTAACGACGATTAATTA
>CBFDAW010000057.1:0-9802 GCA_965602865.1 uncultured Thermoplasmata archaeon | reverse complement strand
ATAAAAAAATGCTTCGCAAAGTTAATAATAATAACGCATTTTTTTATTAAAGAACGGATACCTAGGCTTTTAAGCCCGGGATTAGAATTTCGATTTAAATATGTTAATATTCGTAGAAATTCTAAGCTTCAGCAATTTTCTTCGAAAATAATTAATCGAGGTAAATGTATGGTCTTTGATAAAAAAACACTGGTCATCCCGAACGAGACGATCAATGAAAATAATCACATGCAAATTTCAGGCGATATCATACTCGATGATCGTTCAGTGGTAGATTATCACTTGGAGACCGAAAAACGGATATTCATCGGTGAACTGGTGAAGGTCCATGGGGATATGACGGCTGAGGATGACATCCGGATCGATAAACTCTCGGAGATCCACGGTAATATCGTGGGGGGTAATGACATTTACTTGGGCGAGCGTGTAAAGGTCACGGGCAAGTTAACGGTCGGTAAGGACCTGGATGTAGGCTCAGATGTTGCAATAGAAAACGGTTTTGATGCAAAGGGTTGGATCAACATTAGGAACCCTATCCCGCTCATTATTTACTTTTTCATATACTTGTTCAACCTGATCAAGCGCGGTAAAAGTGAAGAAGTTGAACGTATCCTTCGTGAGATCGATTTACAGGATCAATCTGCAGATGAGATACTGGTTTCTGAAAATTTCTTGTACATCCCCACCGATACCGTGGTGGAACCTAACGTAATCAATATCAAAGGTAACTGCAGAATCGGAAATAAATGTAAACTTAAAGGTAACTACAATGTTACCGGGGATATCAAGCTAGGTAATGATACGGAATTCATTGGTAATATAAAAGCTAAGGGTAGCATAACTCTAGGTAACGATGTAACACTCACAGGTTCGATTGAGACTAAGGAACATATCATCATCGGTTCGGAGTGTACGATTTCCGGTGATGTCACTTGCAGTACTCTCGAAATGGTCCAAAACTCTTTAGTTGAGGGTGTGATCCACGCACACGATGGGATCAAGATTATACCGGTGGCAGTGGAAGAGATGGATGAGAAAATCCGGAAGTTCGATAAGGGCTTGGATGGGTTGGATGAGATATTATAACATTATTGACAGCATTTACGAAGGCTCAATATTTCGGCCGCCTTCGGAAGCTAATAGTTTAATTTTGCAGGCCACCATTGGTTGCGCGCATAATCGATGTACATTCTGTGGCACTTATCGTGATAAATCTTTTCGGATCAAAAGCTTTGATGAGCTGAAAAACGATGTTGAGGTTGCCTATCCATACTATAAGGATACAGACCGCATCTTCCTCGCTGATGGTAACGCACTCGTCATCACCACAAATGAGCTAGTAAAAATACTCAAGTTCCTATATGATAAATTTCCAAAACTAACTCGTGTGGGTTCATATGCCTGTCCAAGTGATCTTCTGAAGAAATCACAGGATGAATTAAAACAACTGCGAAAGTCAGGGCTGGGGATAGTTTATATCGGTTTAGAGTCCGGTTCCGATAAAATACTTAAGCGCGTTCGTAAGGGTGCGCTATCCAAGCACATGGTCCAGGGTGCGAAAAAGGTCAAGGCGGCGGGGATTAAACTATCGGTAATTTTCATTCTGGGTCTGGGTGGGAAGAACGATTCGCTGGAGCACTCGGAACAAACAGCGCATGTATTAAGCGAAATGGACCCTGATTATATCGGCGCCCTGACGCTTATGGTGGTAAAGGGTACCGAGGTTTATGATGAAGTGCAAACCGGTAAACTGGAGCTGTTAGAACCGAAGGAGATATTTTTAGAGCTGCAAATATTAATTACACATCTTCGGGTTTCGCAGTGCATCTTCCGAGCTAACCATGCGTCTAATTACATCCCCATTGGCGGTACATTACCCGACGATAAACAACGGATTTTGAAAAAATTGGACAAAATCCTTGCCTCGAAAGATATCAGCCTAAAACCGGAATGGTTGAGGGCGCTGTAATTTGAAATTAATCGTTTGAGGGGTGAGAACACTACAAAATTAAAATGATGCAAATCATTGGTGAGACCGTTACGATTTATTTGTGTAAGTAATCATGGGTATGAGAGGAAGACCACTACGATACTAATATGATTATAATCGTCATAATATTATAGTGGTCAATTAATATTTATTTGAACATACTAAAATTGGAACATTATCCCTAAATATTAACTAATAAAAATGTTTATATATTAATAACTATATAAAAAAGAAGTAAAATCGAGCAAAATTTAATATTGTTTAAGTTTCAGGGGGGTTAGCTCATACCATATTATTTAACTATTATACGAGTAAAAATATTTAGGATATAATAAGGGGGAAATTTGAATGAAAACAGAAATTCTTAATTGTAAAATGGCGTCAATGTTAGTGATTATACTTCTTGTGTGCTCGGGATTATTGATAAGTTTGTCCCTGACACCAATGACATTTATTACCAAAGGTTCGTCCGCGTGGACCCAGACAACATACAATGATTTTGATAATGGGACTTTAATAAATACAACCATAATGGGTAGTGGTAAGGATGCACAAGTGTGCTTAGATCTAACTGAATTAAATGAATGGAGCCAGAAATCGCCATCGAGTAGTCCAAGCGCAAGATATTTACATAGTATGGCGTCTATTTATGGAACCAAAAAGGTACTGCTATTCGGTGGTTATGACGGAAGTTATAATGATGAGACTTGGGTTTATGATCTAAGCGCCAATACCTGGAATAATAAGAATCCTCAGGGTAGTAAACCAAGTGCTCGATACCAGCATGCAATGGCTTCTATATATGGTGATGATAAGGTTTTACTATTTGGCGGGTATGATGGAAGTTATGATGATGAGACGTGGGTATATGATCTAAGTGAGAATTCATGGAGTTTGAAGGCATATGGACCATACATGCGCCAGCAACATGCAATGTCCCCTATATACGGTGATGATAAGGTCTTGCTATTTGGCGGATATCGAAGTGGGACCAGATCTGATACTTGGGTTTACGATCTAAGTGAGAATTCATGGAGTCAAAAAGTGAACGGTCCCGGTAGGTACGACCATGCAATGGCATCCGTCTTCAATGATGATAAAGTAGTGCTATTTGGTGGAAGATATAATTATGATGAAACCTGGGTGTTCGATTTAAGTCTGAATACCTGGACGGAAAAATACCCGTCTCCTAGACCAAATGGTAGAGAGGACCATGCAATGGCAACCATCTATGGAACAGATAATGTACTTCTTTACGGAGGCTCAAATGGCGGTGATGAGACTTGGGTATATGATTTGAATGCCGGCACAGAGGGTACCTGGAAGCAAAAAACGCCGTCCATTAAACCAAATTATAGAAGGGACCATGCAATGGCAGGTGTTTATAATACCGATAAAGTGGTGTTCTTTGGTGGATATTATAACGTTCAACAAAGCGATACGTGGGTATATAAACATTTTTTAGCCACCAAAAACGGCACCTTCTTATCCTCATCTCATGATACGGGGTCCGAATCTGCTTTTCAAACTATAAGTTGGAATAGTTACAAACCATCGGATACGACCATCAGGCTCCAACTCAGAACAGCGGCGGATTTATCGATTTTGAGCACCAAGAACTTTGTCGGACCCGAAGGAAAAAAATCAGCATATTATACCACCTCTGGCGAATCTATTTGGACCGGGCATGATAACGACCGGTGGGTGCAGGTAAAGGTATTTTTGAACATTAATATTATAACCGAATCGCCGATAATAGAAGATATCACGATTGCATATAACTGTCTGCCGAAGACTATTGCGGTTGCGCCGAGTAATGGGAGTATAATCACGATAAATAATCCAGTTTTCGTTTGGACGTTCGAGGATCATGATTCAGAGCAACAATCCGCATTTCAAGTGCTCATTGATAATGATAATGCATTTGAAAGTATAGATTATGATAGTAATGAGCAAATTACCACGGAGAACCAATGGCAATTTCCCGCCGGAACCAGCTATACCACCTTACCCGATGGCACATGGCATTGGAAAATGAGGACGAAGGATTTCGATGGTACCTGGAGCAAATACACATCATCATTTAAGCTAATCATAGATACCCAGGCGCCGAGTTCAGCCACAATTATGCCTGCCAATAATGGTATTTATAATTGTTTGAATACTCTAAGCGGCATTTCCACGGATGGCACGGTGGGTTCAGGCGTGAATAAAATTGAGATTGCGATTAAACGATCACGGGATAATTATTACTGGGACGGTGAGATCTGGTCTCCATTGGAAAATTGGTTACTAGTAGCCGGAACCACCAATTGGAATTATGATTCAAGCACGGTAAAATGGACATCAGGGGATCAATATCTCATTCGAACCCGGGCGGTAGATGATGGAAATAACCTTGAGGTTCCAAGTGTTGGAAATAAATTCAAAATTGATATGGACAGTCCATTATCCTTCATAGATACCCCAATTAACGATACGTGGTTGAATAATCTGGATGCCATTTTAGGTAGCTGCATGGATATTGGTGATTCTGGCATAGATAGAGTAGAAATAAGTATTAAAAGCATGCGCGATCATAATTATTGGTATGGTGCGGCATGGAAGTTAGGAGAGCGTTGGTTAAATACTTCGGGAAAAGATCAATGGTTTTTTGACACTAGCAATATACAATGGTCAACTGGTGATACATATATTATTCGATCCCGAGGAATGGATATCACAGGTAATTTGGAATGCCCGGGTGCAGAAAGAAATTTCATGTTCGACGACCAACCACCAGAACATCTCTCTATCTTAATAAATAATGGTGCTGAGTATTCGAACTCACCCGAGACAACATTATCACTACATTCGGAAGATCTGGGGTCAGGCATATATCAAATGTCGTTCAGTACCGATGGTGCTTTTTGGACCGATTGGGAACCATATTCAACCACTAAACCATATAATCTAACTGGTGTGGATGGTGAAAAATTTATACATTTCAAAGTACAGGATTTTGCCGGTAATATTGCTGAGCCGGTTATCGCCACCATAGTTCTCGATACCACACCACCAGAGGAGCAATCGATTGGAATAAATAATAATTCTCAGTATATAAATTCACCAGTGGTCACATTATCTCTGAGTGCAACCGATTCGTTATCGGGAATAAGCGCTATGGCATTTAGTACTAACGATATTACTTGGACGCCCTGGGAACTTTTCAACCCCACTAAATTCTTAATAGTTCCATCCGGTGACGGAGAAAAAATAATTTATTTCAAAGTGAAGGACAGAGCAGAAAACGTAGCGATAGTTACAAATATCATAATTTTAGATACGATACCTCCACATTCATTATCGATCATGATAGATAACGGTGCATCCGAAACACATTCGTCCTCAGTTTCTCTTACAATCAATGCTATTGATGATGGCTCAGGCGTAGGCAAGATCTCATTTAGTATAGATGGTAAAAATTGGTGTGCGTGGAAGAATTATACTCACACGAATTCTTTTAACTTACCCTCCGGTGAGGGCAAAAAAGATATTTACTTCAAGGTCAAAGATCACGCGGGCAACACAGCCGACCCGATATCTGCTTCTATTTATTTGAAAGCATCATCGGTAACGGTTAGTCCAATGGCAGGTGAGTTATCGTCTATCGTCTTAATCGTGATTATATTAATACTTATTATTATTATAATTATATTAATTATCTTTGGTCTGGTTGTAAAACGCAAGAGGGATACAGATCAACATAAATACTCACCAAATGCAATCGTAACGAGAACAACAGGAGGTAGGTCCAGACCATATCAACCTGAGTCAATCTCCGCAGATATGATAACCGATCGTCATGCCGCAGCTGCATTCGGCACACAGGTTGGTGCATCTCAATCTACGCCGGTAACTCTTCAGCGCCAAATACCGCATATCACTGACTTTCCTCAGCTGCCACCTGCAGCTCACACTCAAGGCTCACCACCGGTACCTGGGCCCACGGTCAGCGGCTCTGGTACAACCGGTCCACAAGTCACTACACCAACACCATCGGTTCAACCATCTCAAGTACAACCAACACAACAAGTTGAAAAACCGTCACAGACCGCTCAGACACCTAACCTAACCGCCAGTTCTACACAACCTTCACAAAATTCTCCACAACCACCATCAAGTTCACCACCCAACTCACCACCCAGCTCACCAGCCAGTTCACCACCCGGCTCACCACCCGCCCCAGAACACACACCAACACCCAGTACCGCCCAACACCCAGCACATAGCCCAGCACCATCTGTTCACCTCCCAGGGTCTACACCAAAAAAACAGCCGTCGCTAAACAATCAAAATAATTAGAGATCAATCCAAGAATATTAACAAGGGGTAATTGAAAATGAATCACAAAAATGTAAACCAAAAAACATGTCCGGTATTGGTTATCCTTCTTCTTGTATTATCCGGGCTACAATTAACTATACCTTTTGAATCAATTATATGTCCGGTAAATGCGGCGTCATCTTGGACTCAGACCTCAAATACGGAATTTATAGAGGGTGTATTTAGTAATGTGTCAATATTCGGCAGCGGTTCAGCGGCAGAATTGAGATTAAAGGACCAACATAACTGGACCGATATGAATCCATTAACAAAACCAGTTAATAGGTACAGTCATGCAATGGCGGCGGTTTACGGAACCGATAATGTGGTGCTATTTGGCGGAAGGGATAGCAGTGGGTTCAAGGATGATACCTGGGAATACGATTTTAGCAATAATACATGGACACTTAGAACGCCTTCGAGAAAGCCAACTCCCAGATACCAGCATACCATGGCATCCATATACGGTGATGATAAGGTTTTACTCTTTGGTGGGTATGTAAGTGGCATGGGATATGTAGATGATACTTGGGTATACGATCTGAGCAGCATTACATGGAGTAATATGAATCCAACCGGTAATAAGCCAGGTCCACTGAATAGGCCCGCAATGGCATCGATCTACGGTGATGATAAAGTGGTGCTCTTCGGTGGACTTTCGAGTGGATTTGGAAATGACACTTGGGTATATGATTTGAGCAATAATTCGTGGACTACTATGAACCCATTAGGTAATGTACCAAATGGTAGATACTACCATGCAATGGCGTCTATTCACGGTGATGATAAGGTATTACTGTATGGTGGTAGGGATAGCACTAATTGGTATGATAAGACCTGGATCTACGATTTGAGTGATAATGCCTGGGTTAGTAAAAATCCATCTTCAAAACCAGGTAAAATATACAATCATAACATGGCATCTATTTATAGAACGGATAAGATAGTGCTCTTTGGAGGAATTTACAGTGTATATCTGGATAATACTTGGGTATACGATCTGAGTGACAATATTTGGATAGAAAAACTCCCGCAAAACAAACCAATCGCCAGGGCCTATCATTCCATGGCATCTATTTACGGAACTGATTATGTAATGGTCTTCGGCGGTTATGGTTCCGGGTATAGAGATGATACCTGGACATATTGTCTTATGGCATACACATATACCGGCACTTTCAATTCTCCACCATACGATCTTGGTACATATTCAACATTTAATAAAATTTCTTGGAATGGATCCACAGAAATTAATACAAGTATAAAATTCCAACTTCGATCCGCCGCCAACGAATCTGCTTTAAATAATGAAACTTTTGTTGGTCCTAATGGAAATAAATTAAACTATTATACTTCCTCACCGTCTAATATTTGGCTTGGGCACTATGGTGATAGATGGATTCAGTATAGGGTTTACTTATATACAACTAATAAAAATGAAACCCCACGATTAATGGATGTTACAATATCTTATAACCGTTGGTGCACTACGAAATTAGTAAGTCCTGCCAATGGAAGCTTATTGTCAAGTAATATCCCCACTTTTGTTTGGAATTTTACTGATTACGATTCTGATCAACAAACATTTTTTCAAGTGCAAATTGCTAATAATAGTGCATTTGAAAATATAATATATGATAGTGGTTTACAAAGCTCAGCAAATCAACAATGGCAATTTCCCAGTGGCACGAGTTATACCGAATTACCCGATAGTACTTGGTATTGGAAAGTACGAACTAAAGACAACGAAGGAGATTGGGGGTTGTATAGTTCACCATGGAAGATTGTGATAGATACGCAAATTCCAAACTCAGTACCTACCATACCAATAAATAATGGATATTATAATAATTTAAACACAATCTCCGGGATAGCCTATGACACAATGGATGGTAGTGGTATCAATAAAGTAGAAATTGCTATTCAACAAATTAGTAATGATTATTATTGGGATGGTGTCGCCTGGGCCCCTGAAGAATCCTGGTTATTGACCTTTGGAACCACTACATGGTCATATGATTCAAGTCAAGTAGCTTGGACCTCGGGCAATCAATATAATATTACCTCACGGGCGATGGATAATGCTACAAATATCGAGTTGCCGGGTTGTTGTAATGTGTTCATTTTTGATGGAGATGCACCATTATCCGCAATAAATATTCCCAAGAATAATTCCTTTCTGAATAATCTGGCTACAATTTCTGGCAGTGCAATGGATTTCGGTGGTTCGGGCATTGATAAGGTAGAAATAACCATTAAGCGAATGAAGGACAATTACTACTGGGACGGTATGGTCTGGAGTTCGATCGAGACCTGGTTACACGCTTCGGAGTTAGAATCATGGTCGTATGATTCAAGTATTACCCCTTGGTCCTCAGATTTTCAATATATTATTCGTTCTCGTGCAAGTGACAAAGTAGGAAATATAGAACTTCTGGGGGTGGGAAACACATTCATGTTCGATGACCAACCACCCAAAGACCTTTCCATTGTTATCAATAACGGCGCTCGATACACGAACTCTACCTCAGCTATACTATCACTACATTCAATAGATACAGGTTCTGACATGATCGAAATGTCATTCAGTATTAATGGAACAATCTGGTCTCCCTGGGAAAAGTTTAAAACCACAAAATCTTACGATCTCACCATGGGCGATGGTGAGAAGATTGTATATTTCAGAGCACAAGATCGTGTTGGAAATATTGCGGAAGCTGTTTTTGACACTATAATCCTGGATACCACACCACCGGAAAATCTATCAATTGTAATAAATCAAGATGCAAAATATACAACCTCCAAACTTATTTATTTGAATCTTATGGCAATAGATACATTATCTGGGCTAAAGGATATGGCATTTAGTACCGACTCAGTAATTTGGACGACTTGGGAATCGTTCACTCATGATAAATCCTTAATCCTTCCATTCGGTGACGGTGAAAAAATCATTTATTTTAGAGTAATGGATAATGCGGGTAATACTGCACAAGCTTTTGATACTATTATTTTGGATATCACACCCCCACATTCATTATCTATCTTGATAAATAACGGCACTCCTAAAACGAATTCAACCACAGTAACTCTTGATATTAATGCCATCGATGATACCTCTGGGGTATATCAGATGTCGTTCAGTACCGACAAGATGTCCTGGAGTGATTGGGAAATGTTCAATTATAAATGGTCTTTACCCCTCCTACCCAATGATGGTGAGAAGGCGATTTATTTCAGGGTTAATGACCGCGCCGGTAACATCGCCAATCCCGTCCTAACGACAATTTTTTTAAACCCTCCATCGCAAAAGATGGATTCCGATAATAATAATGAGTCTGAGGATAAGGATAATTTAGAAAGTAAGAAAACTACAACGCCTTTAGATAAAATGGGGAATCGGACCTTTTCACTTATGTTAATTATTATTATATTAACCATTATTTT
>CBFDAW010000056.1:0-9836 GCA_965602865.1 uncultured Thermoplasmata archaeon | reverse complement strand
GTGAGACCGCCTCAGCAACGTTTACGCTCAAGAAATACTGCGACTATGACTATAATGACTGGGGTATGCGAATGACCGAGGAGCGCAAAGAACACAAATGGAACAAGAAAGTCAAGAATATCGAGTTGGAGTTCGTAGGCGATGTTCAAAAAGGTAGCCACAATCATGAAATCCATATAGCAATAGGAATCCAAGCAACTGCGAAGTATACCTGGAAGATGGAGTTCTATGATGATGAGGATAATCTCCTATCCTCGAGTTCATCGGATGGCAAGACATACGGCGATTTCGACCAGATAATCTTTAATAATACGAAAACCCAGGTAGGCTATCGTACGGTGGTGAAGATAGAATTCATAGAATCAGTAGATCCCAAGCTAATAGATAATGCGCCGTACGACCCGTACATGTACGATAAGACGTTAGACGAATATACGCATGTCGACACGCTGCAGGAGATCTCGTATGTAGACGCAGAGGACACGAGCCCGTTTATAGGAGGCAAGGATGTACCGCTGATACTGGTGATCGATAATGTAAGCTGGGTCCCGCCGGACGACCAGGAGAGGGTTTGGAATAAGTATAACAAGTTCGATGACTGGGTGTACAGCGATTTCATATCACATATAGATTGGTATAATTTATAAAGGTCGAACTAAATAATAAAAAAAAAATAGAGGACATTGCAGGTTCGATAATTTGACATATTTGTCTTCCCCAGAAAAATATGGTAAAATTATGCAATGTCCTTTTACCACATAATTAACTATGGACCGAGGACATTGCAGGTTCAGATAATTCGACATATTTGCCTTCCCCAAAAGAAATATGTTAAACTTATGCAATGTCCTCATTTTTTAATTAAAATATAATTAATAACAACTTCTAAAAAGGTGGAAGATAGAATGGAAATGAGGGTGTATATAGACAATTATAAACATGCGAGATATAACTTCTTTAAATGGCGATATGAACTAGATATTCTACATAAAGTGGTTCTAGCTCTTAGTTTTGCATGCTTAACTGGGTTAGTAGCACAATTTAGATTTTATTTACCATGGACACCCGTTCCGTTAACTGGACAGACATTCGCTGTATTACTAACGGGAATCCTTCTTGGAAGATGGGCTGGAGTTAGTCAAGGTATGTATTTGGGAATTGGTGCTGTAGGTGTACCATGGTTTGCCGGTGGGAACGCTGGAATTGGTTATCTCACAGGTGCCACTGGGGGATATCTAATTGGCTTTATTTTTGCTGCATTCTTTTTAGGATATTTTGTTGATAAATATATTCGTTCCAGAAGTTTCATAAGTATGCTGGGATTAATGCTATTTGCAAATTTTGTTATAATACAAGGATTTGGTTTGGCACACCTGTATATATGGCTTACGTTTGTTAAAGGTTCCTCAGTTAATATTGTGGAATTATTGGTAATGGGCATGATACCATTTATTGTCGGAGATATATTAAAGATATTTACGGCGGCGGGTATTACAAGAGCAATTACTCCTAAAATGGCATACAATGGTGAACTTGATGCAGGAAAATGGAAAAGTTGGAGAATACCATAACCCGTAGTTGGAAATATTTGAGGTATTCCTTTATTTTTAATTGGAATTAGCTTAAAAAGGAATATCTGAACAAATTATTTAAATAATGTTAATAATAATCTGGTATTGGTAGATGCCTCATTTATTATAGAGGGCGAAATCCAAAGTGATTTTCATCCTTTTTTCGCCCCCTAATCTTTTCTTTAAACTACAGATTTAAATTAGAAATCCACTAAACTTTAATTGCTAAGTGTACCAAAACACTTAAAAGTCATAAAAAAAGTGTACCACAACTTATTCTTATTGGATTTGTATATAATATATGTTATAAAAGTTAAATAAAAACCATGTGGAGATAGGGGATATAAACCAAATTTATAATATGCCCGATAACTTGAAAAAATCTTTATGAACCGAGGACATTGTACCTTAGAAAAATATGACATATTTGCCTTCCCCAAAAAATATGTTCCAATTCTAGCAATGTCCTCACTTTTTATTATAAAAAAAGAAATTGACTATACATTTATTATTTGTATTTATCTACCTCAGTTTAGATCATACATTATATTTCTGAAAATAATCATCAATCCAACTGCTCAGCATCAAGCTCGCCCAGAAAATACAGTGCATAATTGTTCCCGCGTTTTGCAGTGGTGGAAGTGGGCTTAAGCTCCAATGCCTTCTCGAAATATTGTTTAGCTTCCTCGTACTTACCTTTGCTCTCGGTGGCGGTACCGCGCTTTGCCCATGCATCAGGATTGCTCGGGTCAAGCTCTAGCAATTTATCATAGGCTTTGATCGCCTCGTCTATTCGATTCAAATTCAATAGTGCCTGGGCATACTTGAACAATACCTTTGTATCACCGGGTTTATCTATATTTTTTTTCTCCAGCTTAGGCAACTCCTCCCTTGCCTTTGCCAGGCTTTTGCTTGCCTTTTGCCGACCTGCACCGGCTAATTCATGATCGGCGGTTAGCTCCAGGGCTTGCTCGTAGTATTTCAAAGCTTCAGTATTATTACCGAAGAAATTCTGTACCCTACCTTTAAATTCAAGATCGTTCGCCGCTATACGATTCAGCTTAGTATCGAACTTTTTTACCTTATCCTGTTGACCTATGGATGCGGCTAGATTTTTCAGCATCTCATATACTTCCAGAGAATCCAAGGGTCGCCAAAAATAATCCTCGATCTCATCGATTTTTCTATCGAGGATATCTATAGTACTTTTTATTTTTTGTTCTTGGTCCCCGGTTACTGAGCCTGGGTTATTCGGATCAACCCCTAAATTATTGATCACACTGCGGATTATCTTAATATTATTCTGCATACTATCGGTTACATCTAATTCCTCAATTGAAGTCATGAGTATCACGGGCGTCGATATTAGTTTCTAAGAATTAAAAACTATTGTTGAAAAAGTTGAAAAAGTTGAAAGCGCAAGTAAATATTATTAAACATGACTCTATAGACTTTTATGGATTAGGTATTTCCCCTTACCCTAAGAAGACATATAAGAATCATTATTAATTATAACTGCCAGAGGTGTCTAAGGTTGGTATTATTGCTCATCAGGTATAATGAGCTGGGTTTAAAAAGCCCCAGGGTCCGCAGTAGGTTCCAGAATCGGATGATAAAAAATATTGAAGATAAGTTCATAAAGGAAAATCTGGATTGTTTTATAGATACTGATTGGGGTAGGATATATTTAAACACCGATGATCCACGGCACGGCATTGAGCTGCTCACGACAGTATTCGGAATCGCCTCGGTCAGCCCGGTAATTCTTGCAAGTGATGAACTTAATGATATTACTGAGACCACTATTAATTACTCGGAGAAGCTGCTTAATAAAAACCAAACTTTTGCATTACGTACGCGCCGCCTCGGCAAGCACCCGTATACCAGTATGACACTAGCAGAACATGTTGGTGAAGCTATTTTAACCAGGTTTAAGGATAGAAATCTGAAGGTGAACCTCAGCTCACCAGAGGTTGAGATATTTATTGAAGTCCGAAGAGACCAGTCGTTCATTTTCTCGGAGTCGTTCAAAGGCCCCGGTGGATTACCAATGGGCACCCAAGGAAAAATTATGGGGATCTTCAATGATGAACGTTCATACATCGCAACTTGGTTGATGATGAAGCGCGGGTGCAGGGTATACCCTATATATTTTAAAGCGAAGGAAAGAAACCAAAGCATAGATGAGAACCAGATCGTAGCCCAGGTTAAGGTACTGAAGCGGTGGGCAACCAATATCTATCTGAAAATAATAAATGTAGATTCAAAATCTATCGACCTGGATAATAAGGAATTTATTGAATACACACATAAAGTAAAAGCGAAAGGAATATGCCTTAGTAATAACCTGGAAAGCATCTTTTTTGCCGGAACAAAATATAATAATGATCTACCTGTATTTTATCCATTGATTGGATTGGATGAGAAAAAGATAAATGAAATTAAGCGGACGATTATAGAACACGTAAAAGTAAACAACAATTATTAAATATTGAATTGTATTCTCAGTCCCAGTTAGGAAAAAATATTATTAAAATAATGAGGAGAAAATCTTATGGAAAGCATTTTTCGAGCATATGATCTGAGAGGAATTTACAATGATGACTTAACGGCGGATGTAATGCTGAAGGTGGGTTTAGGTCTCGGCGAATTCATCCGTAGTAAAATCAACGGTCAAACGGCAGTGATCGGTTGTGATATCCGAACCTCCAGCGAGATCTTGCGCAATACTTTGATATCAGGATTACTCTGTACTGGTATTAGGACCTATGATGCAGGTATGACCTCATTCGGTGTAACGTTATTTGCTGGTTGGAAGGAGAACTTGGATGTCTCGGGATATGTTACCGCTTCACACCTGACACCTGAATGGAATGGTTTAAAACTCTACTACGGAGATGGCGTGGGTTTCCCCGAGGAAAATTTTAAACTAATACAAGATATCAGTATTTCGGGTGCGGTGAAATCGGTAAACTGGGACGAAATAAAACGCGTAGAGAAGATTGATTATACACAAAAATACATCGATTTCATGTTGAACAGATTTAAACCTGAACGGAAATTAAAAGTAGTGTTAGACTGTGGGAACGGCAGCGCATGCTTTACCGCCCCGGATATTTTTCCGGCTCTTGGGATGGAATTAAAAAAATTATACTGTGACATTGACCCAAAGTTTCCCAACCGGGAAAGCGAACCCACACCTGAAAGTCTGAAAAAATTAAGCGAAACAGTGGTTCAAGAAAGTGCAGACTTTGGCATAGCATTCGACGGCGACGCAGATCGTGGTGTGATCGTGGATGATACAGGGCGCGTGCTGAGTGCTGACCCGGTGGGGATCTTGCTAGGGATGGATATCTTACAAAAAAAGAAGGGAACCGTCCTGGCAAATGTGGAGTCCTCCATGGCGATAGAGCGCGTTCTGGAACCTCTTGGCGCTACTGTCAACAGAATCCGAGTGGGGCATACATTCTTGACCTTGGAAGCAAAAAAACAGCAAGCAATTTTGGGCATCGAGCGTTCGGGGCACATGATCATGCCGGAATACTTTTTGTTCGATGATGCGATGGTAATACCGCTTCGAATCGCCGAGATACTGGCAAAGACTGATGAACCGTTATCGAAACTGGTTGACAAATTACCGAACTATCCGAAAAATACTAAAAATTTCGATTTTTCGGATACCAAGAAATTCCAGGTGATCGATAACCTTAAAAATAAATTTATGGAAGAGTATGATAAGATAAATACCATGGACGGTGTGCGGGTGGATCTTGAACACGGGTGGTGCCTGATTCGGGCGTCGAACACGTCACCGGTGATCCGGCTGACCGTGGAAGCCGATACTGAACAAGAGTTAGATAGGCTAATGAACTTATTTGAAAAAGAGCTAACCGCTCAGTTTGAAGCGGTTTGATGAAAAATGGGGTGAAATATTAGGTAGCTTCAAAATATATTATTAAAAAGAAATTGACACGAATATAGGCACTTTATTAGTATTCGAATTTAATAAACCTACGACCTATAGCGCAATGTCGATCGCCTCCTAGTTTGCCGGGTGCGGCGGCTCCTCATTTAACTCAGTTATTATCAAAGGGTCAACCTATACCAGAATTATTTACTTATTCTTAATCGATATCAACGTCTGATGGCGGGCACGCATGTTGACAAAATAATTTCAAGCCAAGCGGCTCATAGTATCCTCGATACGGTGCAGAACATCCGCATAGCACGGAACCTCTATCATAAGCGGTTTCAGTTCTCGGCTCCAAACGTTCTCGCACTCCTTAAGTGCTGATTCAAGAGATCTTTTACTTAATTTCAGGTTATACAATTCAAGTTTTTTTCTAACAAGATATAGATCTATTTTCACACCCATGTTCAATAGGAACCAAACATCATATGCATCTCGAGCTTTGGATCTCACCAACAACGCCCTGACCTTCTCTGCAGCGACTTCTTCCAGTGCCATTACTTGAAGTTTATAAGATGGAATATCGGGATACAGTGAAAAGAACTGAGGCCATTGCGCGTCTAATTCTACTCTTACATCGTTAACATCCATCTGAACTCTTGCCAGGCTTTCGAGCCGACCTTGAAATAAGAACCCTTGGGTTACGAATGTCAATAATTTCCCTGTTTTGACCTCCTTTATTGAGACCTCGGTCTCATAGCCAAAATCTGATAAGTATTGGGCTATCTTTCGAACGGTTGGCTCACTGACCTCCCCGGAAAAGTCCAGGTCCTCGGAGAACCGGTTAAGTCCATGGATCTTGTAGAGCGCCGTTTCGCCCTTGAATACCAAACCTGGTACTTCTCGTGAGATACCTAACAACACGATCTCCTGAAAGTAATCTTTTTCTGCGAACCCCATGTTATTTATTCCCTTAGTCCTGGCAATCCTTTTCAATGTTTCAAAATCAATCACCTTTGACCCTCCATCTATTATTTCCTCGCGCTGCAAAGAAATGTACGTAGTTCCTATCTTTTTTCACTACTTCGAAAGCACGCTTCAAATAATAACCTGATTCCTCACATACATATCCAACTTTTCTTATGGTGCTAAGGTTTGTTCGCAGGGTATATTCTTCTAATTTTTTAATATCGCAACCTTGGATAGCTGTTTGGATCTCGTCAAACGGTACTCTTTGTGTTATCACAGCATCAATTATAGCTTTTTCAAGATCGGCTATGAATATCTCGAAGTCTCTGTATCTTATGGTGTGATAACCCCAAAGATATCCGGTTTTAATAAATTCTATGTCCGGGATCGAATCTTTTCTATATGTCATGACCTCTATGAGCTTGGGTAATTGTGTGGTGGTTCCATAGTGTTGGAATGCATACAATAATGAAATGTAAGATGGATAATAAATGTGAGAGGCATATATAACCGGGTCGTCGTGGACTGTATAAAAACCCCTCTTCAATTTATTTATGAGCTTCCTTTTTATGAGTCTATGTAGATAAACCTTAGTATATCTTTCATCACCTATCAGAGCCGAGATTTGCTTTGTGGTGAACACAGGTATGTTGCTTACGAACTTCTGAAACTCTCTTTCCTTCATGAGATCATCTTGTGATTGTTATATAAGGTTATCATAATAGATAACCTCTTCGGTTGTTTACAAGAAGGAGCTATAGTCATAAGTTATCAAAGATATGTATCTAATTAATAATCATGAGATATTCGTTATAGGGATGAAGATAAGATCCCAGACCCAAAAATCAAGTTCAATCATTCCTGATTAATACCTAAGATAATCTTAAAAGAAATTTCCAAAGCGGAATAAAGCGTATCATCTTGTTTCCGATATTCTCCTTAGCTTCGTGATCAAATGTTATTATCTCAGCTTTTTTCAATTTGAATTCATCCATACACTTTATCAATGCTTTCATTTCACGTTCTTTCGTTGTTAAAGCTTCAGGGTCATAACAAACTTGAATTGCTCTTATTCTATTTTTCTCTTTGATTACAAAATCCACCTCGGAACCAGAACGAGATTTCCAATAGAATGTATGAGCCGATTGTCTTAACAGTTCAACAGCAACAGTATTTTCACAGAGTCTTCCCAGATCCTCGGTTCCAGCTAGATTAGCAAAACCGTTATCGATTGCGTAGATCTTTCTGGGATACTGCATTTGATCCTTGATTTTATACGAAAAAATCGTGTTATCGAAGAATAAAAATGCATTTTTCATATATTGAAAATATGATATCAAAGTAGGTGTCGATATTTTAATTCCTCGGCTTTTAAAATACCGGGTCATCTTTCCAAAGGAAAGAAGGTTAGAAATATTTGCTGCACAATAATTAGAAAATTCTTCCATGACGGTATCATTCCGAATATCCCCTCGGGATAGGATATCTCTTGATACAATATCTGAAAATAGTTGAGAGAGCATGGGCTCTTTTTGTGATTCGAGCACCACCTCTGGGAAGCCACCATGGATTATATATTCTTTGAGATATTTTTTTATCAACGATTCTTCTCTTTCTGTCGGTATTTTATTTTTTATCTTTAATCCTTTGAAAACTAAAAATTCACTAAAACTTAGTGGAAGTACCACGCAAGTGAGATGCCTTCCAGTCAACAGCCGAGCGTAATCATGACTTAATAGATTTGCTGATGAGCCACTTACAAAAACCTTTAGCTTACCTTTGAATTCATCATATACACTTCGGACATACTTTTCCCACCCTGTTATTCTTTGAACCTCATCTAAAAATAGATATATTTTTTTTCTCTTTTGAAACAATTGTTCAGCATATATAAATTCCACAATATCGTTAAAATACTCTTCTTTTAAAGGAAGGAGCCGCCGGTTCTCGAAATTAATATAGATCGTTGAGTTCAGAGGTAAACTCTTGATAATTGAGAACATTAGGTAAGTCTTACCCGCCCGTCTTGGGCCCATTATATCGGTTATTAATTGTTCCTTAATAAAGGGATTTAACTCCCTTTCTTTTACATCTGGAAGTTCTGAGGCCCAATAACCTTTTATAACTTTTTCTATTCTTTCATCCATGTGAACTAAGATACATATCGTTAAGCATATTTAACGGTTTTGGTCTGTATCGTTTAACACAGTTAAACATGGCTCAATGCGAACCATCGACAGAATTTAGGTAATAAAAGCTAGATGGGGAACCGAAAGTGAGACAAAATGCAAATAATTACGTTAAAATGTGTTGGTGGCGAGGTTCGTATTGATGCTCGTCTAAAGTTAAGCAGTTAAGGTGACGAGGTTAGACTTCGAAATTCATAAATTTCCGCTAAAGTGTTCCCGTAGCACCACAGCTCGGGCACTCGATCATCTCGGCCAATGCATACGGCGAGAATGCGAACGGTGGTAGGATCGACATCAGGACTCAAGATGCATTTACTAACACTGGAACCATCGAGGCAAGTAGTTATGGTGAAAAAGTGTGTTGGGGTCATACACACGGCGGAAGGATATATATCCATATGAAATAAAGAAAGAAATAACGATATTACATTATAAATTAATATCTTTATAAAGAAAATAAAGAAAAACATTTATAAAGGAAAAAGATTATATTGTGCTTATGAATGAAAATATTACCGGACCATTCCAAGTTGGCGGTATCGTATCACCACCCTATTTTATCGGAAGAAACAAAGAATTGAAAGAAATGCAAGAAAGTTTAGAATCATTTTCTCAAAATTACTTAGTGATCGCTCCGAGACGGATGGGAAAATCATCTCTATTAAATGCCTTGAAAATGAATCTGGAAAAACAAACAAATATTATTGTGGTGTATTTAAATTGTAGAAATGTCTTTAGCAAATCTTCATTTGGTACTAAACTTATTGAAGAATTCTTAAAAGTATATGAACAGAAGTATAAAATCAAGGGTCTTTTAGAAGTATTCAAACGAACCATGAAAGATAAAATCTTAGCTACAATAAGAAGAATTGATAAGATTGGGGGTAGTTTAGGTGATATTGGTGAAGTCTATATCAAATTTAGAGAGAAAGAGATAGATGAGCAGGAATATTTAGAACAAACTTTTAATTTTCTAGAAAATTTCTCGAAAGAAAAAGATAAAAGAACAATTATTCTAATTGATGAGTTTCAAAAGTTGCATAATTTTAATGATGCTATATTTGAGTTATTAAAAAGTAAAATAGACATTCAAGAGCATATTCGATATGTTGTCACAGGATCATCTATTAGGTTGCTTCAAAATATATTATTAAAAAAAGACTCGCCACTATATATGATGTTTACAAAAAAATATCT
>CBFDAW010000055.1:0-9856 GCA_965602865.1 uncultured Thermoplasmata archaeon | reverse complement strand
GTTTTTAAAGAACAATTGAAGAAACATGGCGAACAGGAATGACATACTGGATAACCCCAAGCAGACCCAGAACCAGATATTGCGTGGTAATTGCAGCATATAGCTTATGTGGTAGAATATGTAGATGTTAAAAAGAGTGGAAAGTGAAAGGAAAATCGAGATGAAAATTAAAAACTGTATGATTCTTCTCATCAAAAAAACACCTTTAAATTTTGCACATTTGAGTCCAATCGAAGTGGTTAAGTCAAAATCCTATAAAAGTATGTTCATTAATTCTTAATAAGAATAAAATTTGCTTGCTAAGAAAAAAGTCATTTAAATACCCCCGACCATGAGTTTTACAAAGGATGATGAGGTTGAAATCATGACGAATCGCAAGAAAGGCATTAGGTTTCTCGAATCCGAATTTATAATAATAGTGTTCGTCGGGTTCGTAATATTCAATCTAATTTGTATAGAAGTAGTGCCCGCGTATCAATCTACGCATGAAATAAAACATGTTCTAAACCACAATAACCCATTAAAAGATTTGAAACCACTCAAGTTACCGAAAACTTCTGCGCGGAAATATGAGGAGTTTGAGTTAACAATAGATTACACTATTTCGGACATATTCAGAGCAGGTAAAACATTTAGGCGGTTAGCCATTATAAATGGCGGAATAGAATGTGGTCTTTTGGGAGAGGAATTACCATTTTTTAAACATACCTTAGAAACTCAGGGTGAAATAGAATCTATTTCAGTGGAATTTGGAGACCAAATCGAAGTTACTGCGATGCCGACACCTTATCTCGTTCCACAGGTTCTAGGAAGTAACCTAGAAGTGTTGTCCGACGATTGGCAAGGGTCGATAAAAGGCGATATTTCTGCAGACTGGACACTGAATCATTTATCAAAGACCACATCGGATAATAACCGAGGTGAACTGTATTCCCTGAAGATTTATCCCTTAGAGTTCAGTGCCGATGGTTCCGCACGAATCTATAAAAAGGTAAAAGTTACTTATTCTGTGCCTCATAATTACATGTGGTTATCAGTCTCGCCACCGGACCCAGGTCATAAACCCACAGGGCCAGTGAAATACCTCATAATTACTCATCCCGACCTGGAAGTTGCACTAGAGTCCTTTACCAACTGGAAATCCCAGAAGGGGCTTTTTACACAAGTAATTACTACAGAAGAACTGGAAAAAATGTCTCCGGACGGCGACTTGCAGTTTAAAATGAGAAAATATGTCCAGGAAATGGAAAACGTCTATGATCTTGATTATCTACTTCTAGTAGGTGATTGGGATTTGGTCCCGACACGGAATACAAAGAATTCATATTGCCAGCCCATGATGGGTGAAACCGATTCGTTCGCTTCTGATTTATACTTCGCCTGTGTAGACCCAAGTACCACATGGAACAAGGATGGTGATACTGAGTATGCCGAGGAATCCGAAGTGGACGATTGTATTCCTGACCTGGCTAATGGTCGTCTTTCGATAAACTCGCCCACCGTGCTCTCATCGATTCTAAACGGTTTAATCAATAGAGAGAAAAACCTAAGTTGGGACCCCGATATGGAGACGGCGGTTTATATGTGCGGCGATCCTGGCTACCTGCCAGGCGATCCCACAGAAGTCATGGATTATTTCTGGACGGAGTACGGTGATGATGTATTTTCTGGTAGGGAGACCATCTATTACGATGACACGGGGTCAAAGACTTTTTCTTCCAACTCATTCGAAAAAGTAATGGATGGCGCTCATCAGGCAATGTGCTATTTCGGTCATGGTCAACCCACAGAATTCCCAGACCTTTATAGTAATAACCAAATAAACCAGCTTATGAATAATGGCACCGAGGGCTCGTTATTCGCCATGGCGTGTCTAACTGGCTGGTTTGATGACCCCGCACCCGGTCAGACCATGGGTGCGGTAGAAAACTGTTTCGCCGAGATGCTAACCGAGACCCCTGACAAGGGTGTAGTGGGGTACATTGGTTCTAGTAGAATAGCAGTGGGATATATTGATACCACTTACTCGGACGACGCCCCGGGTCTTGAGGAGGATTATTGGCGCGCAATTAGAGAAGCATCCAGGGGTAATATCACGCCCACGGTTGGAAACGTTTGGCGCAAGGCAATTACTAACTTTGCGTCCTCCTTCTACCCGTTTCAAGCCCAAGGTTTTGATAACCCGGCTTTGAGGACATTCTTAGAATATAACCTCCTGGGTGAACCAGATGCACCGTTAATTCTCAATAAGCCTGAGGCTCTACAACTTGATTACAATTTATCCTCAGATAAAACCTCAATTTGGAGCCAGGTAACAAATTCCACCGGCGCGCCTGTTTCCGATGCTACGGTTACAATATACAGATACGATGAACTTGGTAGAGCGAGTAAAACTAACTCAAAAGGAGAGGTTACGATCACTATTCCACCTAACAACGGCGGGATAATAAACATCACTGCCAGTAAACCAGGAGATATACCTGTGAATTATACATTCTCTCTTCCCGACAACCTAGCTCCGGCGCCGGAGTATGAAATAACACCTAGAGAGCCAGACGGGAATAATAATTATTATATCTCCCGCCCAGTTGTTAAATTATCCGGCGACGAACCCGTGGATGTACAATATCATCTTGACGGCGGTGACGTCATCTATGGTGAGAGTTCTACAACTGTTGTGGTCCCCGAGGGTAACCATACGATTTATTTCAGAGTGGTGGACAAAGAAAATCAATGGTCAAAATGGTTATTAGTGAATGTCTCAGTGGATCAAACACCACCGGAGTTATTCATAACCACTACCCCTCCTGTACCAGATGGTAACTCTGGCTGGTTCATTACTAAACCTACGGTTATCCTTAATTCAAATGAGCCGCTTAATAATTCATTATTCAGCGTGGGTTCCGGAGAAGAAACTGAGTACGATTCACCGCATCAGGTGAATGAAGGGGTACATTACTATTCGTTCACAGCTTATGACCTGGCTGGAAATTCGAACAAGACCCATTCAATCATAAAGGTGGACCTGAATGCGCCGTTGTCAGTTGCGAATGTATCACATCCACCGGATGGAGAGAACGGTTATTATACCACACCGCCGAATATTGTATTAAAATGTCTAAATGAACCGAGTGCTTCCCTGGAGTACCGCTGGGATTCCGGCGCTTGGAAAAAGTATGATTCACCGCTCACCCCTGGAGCCGGCATGCATACCCTGTTTTATCGTGGGGTGGACATTGCGGGTAATTCCGAAAATAAACATAATATTACATTTCACTTGGATTCTGAAACACCTAACTTGGGTATTGTTGTGGTTCCATCTATGCCCGATGGCGAGAATGGTTTTTACTCAACTAACCCGGTAATCGACCTCAGGGTGGACAATATGGACGATGATGGAGTCTATTATTGCTTGATGGACGCCGATGAAAAATTCTTTTGGTCGGATGCCGTTGAACCTCTGGAGGGGGCGGTCATTGTCCCGGATGGAGATTGGACCCTATATGCTAAGGCGGTAGATCTTGCGGGTAATGTTGGTTATCTTGACCCTGTGACATTCAAAGTTGATACTATACCCCCTGTGTTATCCTGGTCGCTAACACCGTCTGAGGTAAATGGTAATTCGGGTTGGCATAGCTCCCGCCCAACTATAAAATTAACCACCGAGTCACCTGATACTAAAGTGTATTGGACTTATCATGATGTAGAAAGTTGGAATGAATATAAAAATGAGATAACATTGACAAGTGGTGTCCATAAACTCAGATTCAAAGCCGTTGATTTCGCGGGTAATGTTTTCTATAATGAGAGCTGTTTGCTCAAAGTGGATTTGGAATCGCCCCAGATTACAATAATTCAACCACAGGCAGATACTAAAGTAAGTACTACGGTATTAGTCAATTGGCATGGAGCTGATGATAACTCGGGAATTTGTCAATACAGAATCAGATTAAATAGCAAATCGTGGTTGGATTTGGGCAATGAGACCGGTTTTGAATTCGAAAACCTAAAATCCGGCAAGCATACGGTATACATTAGTGCCTGGGATTTTGCTGGTAATAGCAAGAAGTTGAAGAGGTCTTTTATTGTAGACGGTGTTGCGCCAACGATAATGTATCGATCGCCTAGAGGAAAAAATGTACATGTTGATTCGAAGATCGAAATAACATTCTCAGAAGAGATGCGAAAAGAAAGTGTAAAAATATATGTTAACGGCGTGGATGGGACAATAACATGGGAAGGAAACAGTGCAATCTTCGTTCCGGCATCGGAGCTGGAGCATTCAACGAAATACAATGTTATAGTTACCGGTACTGACGCGTTCAATAATTCACTGAGTTCCAGCAGTTGGTACTTTATTACCGCAGCCGCCCCAAAGCCACAGGAGACTTCCTCAATGCCGATTTATGTTCCAGTTATACTGGTAATAATCATTGCTACTATTATTGTAGCGGCTGTCGCATTTATCATCTATCGTAAAAAGAAAGAGAAAGGGCATCAAAAATGAGAACTGCCGATTTATTGAGAGTTCAAAAATAGACGTTTTTATTGTTCTATTTACAGCGTATGTTTGATGTTTGTCTTATAAACTATTTATACTATAAATTCCAAATTAAATAAAGGGATAAAATGTATTTGCGAGGGATCAAAAAAAGGCTTATATCTACTTATCTCGTATTTTTATTACTGACCCTGGGATTTGTTAGTGTTCTTGTATTTGAAGGTATCATGGATATGGACAATATAGCAAAGGCAGAAACCATATACGTTGACCCCGGTGGTAGCGGACACTATACCACGATCCAAGGAGCTATCGATAATGCACAAACCGGCGACACGATCATTGTGGCGAACGGAACCTATTTTGAGTCTGTAACCATTAATAAACCAAATATCGTACTAATCGGCAATAGTACTGCTGATTGTAAAATCATACATCATTATGCCGGTACAAATATTAATACTGATTATGCCGCTGGGATCAATGTCACGGCTTCCGGGGTGAATATTACCGGGTTTCAAATTTCGGTTTCGGGAAGTTACACGTTGGGCATACGGATAAAAACCAGCTCATCATCAAATTCGAGCATTATAAATAATAAAATTATCACCTCAAGTAGATCGGGTCACGGCATTTTTCTATCGCAAGCTTCAAACAATAACAATTTATCTAATAATATCATTAAAACTTCAGGATATTATAGTCATGGTTTTCATTTACAGCAAGCTTCAAATAACATTTTAACTAACAATACGATCACTACAACTGGCTCCTCTGGCGATGGTTTTAATTTGAATAGATATTCAAATAATAATATTTTAATAGGCAACATTATTCATACATCTGGTGAGTGGAGCGCTGGCATCTATTTATCACAAGCAGAATATAATAATCTAACTGCTAATACCATCCATACTGATCAAAAGGGCAGCAGGGGTATTTCTGTAACGTGGTCTTCGAATAATAATAACATGTCTGCCAATACCATTCATACAGCCGGTCAAAATGGCTATAGTATTTTTTTGCAATCAGTTTCTAATACTAATATGATCAATAATACCCTAAATGTTACTGGCAGAAATGGTTTTGGCATGTTTTTTGATACATCTTCAAATCTCTATGTATTAAAAAACCGAATCAATACTACCAAAGAGGGGTATGGCATAAAGTTTTATCATTCAAAATGGGCAACTCTATCAAAGAACCTTATGACCATCTGTTGCATTATGATCTCTGGCAATTCGTTAGATTACTGGAATACACATACCATTGACAACTTGAATATGGTAAATAATAAACCTGTTTATTATTATAAAGATACTTCCCGGAAGGTTGTACCTGGAAACGCGGGTTTGGTGATTCTCGCAAACTGCAAATATATGAGTGTTTTAAACCAGAGCCTTAATTATAGTGGTGTCCTTCTGGGATTCACAAAATACACATTAAGGATAATACAATTAACTACTGCAACATTCATCTCATTTCGTCCAGAAATAACGATTTAATGGGAAATACTATCATTAATCCAAAACAATATTTGTATGGTATCTATCTACTTAGTAATTCTAATTTCAACAATGTAGGCTTCAATACGATAACTACATTTAAACAAGATGGCTATGCCATTTATTCTGTAGATTCTACTAGTAATAATTTTACAAATAACAATATTAATACCTTTAACATGAATGGTCACGGCATTTATCTCTTTGGATATTCAAATAATAATCTGGTGGATAATCATATCAATACTTCGGGTAAATATTCCTACGGCATTTATCTATATAATTCGAAAGATAATTATTTAACAGGTAATTATGTCAACACTTTTGGAGATGAGGCATTTTGTATTCATTTATCTTTTTCTAATAATAATATTCTAACACATAATATTATCAAAACCACTGCAGAGGAAGATTATGGTATTGCTCTTTGGAATTCTGATAAAAATATCCTAACCGCCAATAATATACGCACATTAGGGTTATTATCTTATGGTTTTAATCTGGGTTATTATTCTGATAATAATGATATGATCGAAAATCGAGTGGAAACTTCCGGTGAGAAAGGGTATGGCATTCGCCTCTATCAAAGTTCTTTTAATAATCTGATAAACAACAATATTAACACATCAGCTAAACACACTGAGGGCATTTATCTAGAGGAATCTACAGATAACAATATAATTAATAACCGAATAAACAGCTCAGCTGGTGGGCACGGTATTTTTCTAAATCAAGCTTCGAATAATAACGAACTTTTGAATGCTACAATAAGCACTTCGGGTGCGAGCGGTCATGGAATTTTCTGTAAGGGCTCAAATAATAATCAGATAATAAATAACAATATTACCACTACGGGTTCGAATGCACATGGTTGTTATGCGGAGAATCTGAATGTAGTGATTAGTAACACAACCATATCGACAAGTTCAACTCTTGATAGTTATGATCTAAAAGCTACATTAGACGGCAATATAACCACAATAAATTGCAGTTTTAAAACAGTTCACCTAACCGACAATGGCGGTGGGACACTCAAAGTTAAAAATTATCTTGATATACAAGTATACGACGATGATGGTATTACACCACTTTCAGGCGTAGATGTGGATATTAGGGATAATGACATGCGGATTTATGCTAGTGCCGGCTACGGTGGTACTGATAATACTACTGACGTTAACGGTCGAGTGGAATCTATCTTAGTAATGGATCGCTGGTATAATTATAACAACATTGCAACGGAAAACATTACGGCTGTTCAAGTAAAAAAGATGTTTGATAAGCTTTGGGAAACAGAACGACCAGAGGTTGATATGAACACATCACATACCGAAATTTTTTATTTTGATATTACTCCACCGCCCATTCCCACCGGTTTAAAGGTTACGCGAGTACCAAAAACTAACACAATTAATATCTCCTGGGACCCTAATCTGGACACGTTTAATTATGAGGTCCGTACTAACAAATCCGGTTCCTGGACACTCTTAGATCTTGTAACCCATCCGCAAACCTGGACTTTTGATGAGGGTCTGGAGGAAAAAACCAGGTATTACTATAAAATCCAAGCATGGGATAAAAGTGACTTGTTTTCAGGATTTTCCGAGGTGGTTTCTTATTATCACCCGGATTCCACACCGCCAATAATCCCAACCGGGTTAACCGCCATACCGGTCCCCGGTGGCGATGCCCTTAATATATCTTGGGACCTAAATTTCGATGATACAGTACATTATGATCTCTGGTGGAGCATACCCCGCTCTGGTGAGTGGGTGCAGTTGTTTAATATATCACACCCAACAAATTGGCTTATTTGGTCAAATGAGAGCTTGATAAATGGAACTATATATTATTTCAAGCTCAGAGCATGGGATAAAGCAGGATTATGCTCGGCATTTTCTCCACTCGTGAATGTGGTCCATATGGATTATGTTCCCCCAATTGCACCTTCGAACCTTAGAGCCGAAACACTCTCCGGGACAATGATCAAGCTAAGTTGGTCAAGTAGCATCGACTCTGATGTAGAATGCTATCGGGTTTATATTAACCAATCCGGTGCCGGCTCTACAGGACCATATATACTTCAGGATGAAGTAACTACATTAAGCTATCAATTTTCTGATTTATTAGAAAATACTCGATATTATTTCGTAGTCTCTGCCCTTGATGAGGCAAATAATACATCGCCGTATTCAAACGAAGCCTGGAACACCACAATCGGGGTCTCTGAGCGGCCGCGAGTTCTGAGCACTATACCTGAAAATAACAGCCAAGATGTAGCAGTGGACTGCTTGGTAACCATTACTTTTAACATACCCATGGACACCACCAGCGTTGAGAGAGTTCTAAGTATTTCGCCTCCCATGGATTATAACCTTCACTGGACTAAGAATTATACCGTGCTGCGTATAGAATTTATTGATAATCTCGACTATGCCATGGCTTATTTAATCAAGCTTGGCGAGGCAACGGCGAGAAACGGTGGTATACTTGAGGATGCACCATTCGTACTCAGTTTTAAGACTGAGATCGAAGACGGCATACAACCTTCACCTTCAATTTCGATGATTAATATAACCTCACCGGCTGCGAATACCACAGTAAAACCGGGAGAATCGATAAAAGTTTCAGGTTCATCATTTGGTTTCTTTGAAGGTTCTCAAATTATTGTGACTTTAGAAAATACCACAAAGACTGGCATAATCGGTGCTCATGGAACTTGGTTGGTTACAATGACTGCACCGGCTACCGAGGGAAACTATACCATTACTATTTCAGTAGGGAACTTAAACCATTTAATCCCAATCACGGTGAAAGATACACAAGAGCCTCAAGATGGCGGCGATGATACTTCTTCGGTAAAAGATCATGACGCTCTGAATATAATCTATCTTGGCATGTTGATCGTTATTATAGCAATAATTTTAGTGATCATTGGAATTGTATTTCTTATAAGGAAAAAAAAGTGTACCCAAGTGGCAGAGGAAGGAGAGTATGAAAAAGAGTATGAGTACGAGGACTACTACGAGGATGAGCGTGACTATGATAGGTATGAAGAAGAAGAGCACTATGAAGATGAACGTTATTTAGATAGTGATGAGGATGAAAACGAGGAAGAATGGGAAGAGGAAGAGTGGGATTTAGATGAGTAGGTGGACAAAACCGAAGAAAAATAAACACATAAAAAATGCTATACAAAGTTAATAATAATAACGCATTTTTTTTTAAGGATTAGATACCTGGGCATTCATGCCTGGGGGTTAGAATTTCAGATTACTTACTTAATTTTCAATTTTTCAACAATGATTTTAATTCCTTGAGTGTCAACCACTTTGATCTTCTGATTTTTTGAAATAGTTTCATTAGCTGTTGCACTCCAAACTTCAGATTTTACCCTTACATTACCATGGAAATTATTAGGTTTAACGGTTTTTACCACAATACCTTCCTTACCAATTAATGAGTCAATCGTGGTGGTCATTATTTGCCGCTTTTTTCTTGAATATTGATAAAATAATATGATAAGGATTATAACAACAATCAATATCACTGAGATAATTAAAAAACTTGTAACCAATGCCTCTTCTTCCATTGAAAAAAGCTCGAATGTTGTATATTCTATCATTGTTGAATTATAAATATTTAATTTACCATTAGTATCCACTTCTATCACATACAAATAATTTGTGTTCGAGCTAATTTTGGAGTCAAATACATTAATCGTCCCACCATTTTCAATTTTTATTTTATATTCCCGATCACTTTTACAATTAAACTTCAGGTCAACATTATATAAACAGGGATATTGAAGTAAATATATCTTTTACAAATATTATGGTATTAGTTTTAT
>CBFDAW010000054.1:0-9862 GCA_965602865.1 uncultured Thermoplasmata archaeon | reverse complement strand
GAGCTGCTGGGTCCTTATGCTCTAACTCTTCGATATATTGTTTTAGCTCAAATAACGTTTGGGCGGCAAGCTCAAGTTCTTTTTTATATTTGTCTTCCTGCTTTTTTATTTCTTTTTTAAATTTTGTTTCAACCTTTGAAATCTCATCTTTGCTTAAATCTTTCAGCTTTTTCTCAAACTCCTTTTTTTGCTGTTGCTCTCGAGATTTTGCCAAACGTTCATATTCCTGTTTAATAGTTGAGTGGTAGTTCTTATCCATATTTTCCATTTCTATCTTCAATTCCCCCACATTTTTTAAAGCAACATCTAGTTCTGCTCTCAGTTTCTTTTCTGACGCCATACTCTGGTCCAATAATGTCTTCAGCTGACTTGGGGATTGACCCGAATCTTCGGCAGTACTTTCGAGAAGTTCGACCATTGAACTTTGGTCCATCTCCAGTGACTTCGATAAAGTATCATATTCTTTTTGGAGTGAATAAATATTATCAATAATCAATTCTATTTCGGATTTCAGAACCTCAGCCTTTTTGGGTGACTTGGAACTAGTTTTAAGATTCTTTTTCAGTCCCTCGTATTTATTCTTTGCACGCTTTAATTTTACTTTAATACTTTGTTTCTTCTTTAATAACTCACCCGAATCCTTTCTTGGTTTACCCTTTATCTGGAACTCTTTTTCCTTTAATTCAGATTCCAGCTGTTCAATCTTCTTTTGCGCGTCTTTGATAGTTCTTGGCGTATCTTTATCCCATTTCGTCGCTATCTTATCGAAATCAGATTTCAATTTCATCCATTTTTTCGTCTCGGTTCCAATATTTTTCTTAAGTTCAGCTTCGCGTTCTTTGAATTTATTCAATAGCTGAGGATCAACTTTTGTTTTCCTTGTCTTTTTCGTAATCTGTGCTTTTAATGACTCGCGCTCTCTTTCCAAGGTTTCAATTTTTTTCTTGAGTTCTTCGGTTTTATCATCAAGTTTTGCAGCTTTATCCTGAGAATATTTTAAATCTTGTTTTAAAGTCATCTCACGTTTATACAGTTTCATGGCTATGTTATTCTTGATATTTTTAAGCTCATGTTGAGCTAGTGTAATATGATCTTTTATTCTGTTGACTTGATTTTTGGTTTTCGGATCCAATTTTTTCGCTAGATCAGAAAATACATTAAGGTCTGCCTTGCAATTCTCCTGCAGTTCATTTAATATTTCGAATTCATTTTTTAAGTTGGTCTCTATAAAGGTGTTTACGTCATCCTTTTTCGACCCTAATGTGCGATTGATTCTCCATCCCTCCAATCTTTCGAAATAAATTATCTCAGAATTAAATATTTTAGATATGAATATATCTACTTTTTTCTCAAATGACCAATAGCATATTACATTGTAGGATAAATTATTTTTGTAGGCCTAAGTTTAATTGTAATTAGTTTTGAAATTATTTACTAATATTTATTAATTTCTCTAGATGACTCTTTTAAGGTTTTTGGAACCAGATATTATTTTGAGTATATTATCGTACTAAGAAATCAAACATAATTTTAATAATTCAGGTTTTCTAAAATATCCAATCAAGGTAAGGACAAACATCAGTATATTAATATTACTTGTAAAGTTACCCTCAGAGAAAATTCTTCATTCCAAATTATAATGTCGATAATATAAACTTAGGTGCCTAGAATGAGTATAGATTTATTCGGCGAAACTGCCGCAATAGTCACTTCAGTTTTGTGGACCACATGCTCAATACTATTCGCTTACGCAGGCAGGCGTATGGGTGCATTGAGTGTTAATGGTTTTCGCCTTATAATCGCCGTGGGATTTTTAGGCGCTGCACATATAATAATTCTTGGCACCATCATACCACAGGCTAATAATGCACAATGGTTCTATATGTGTATAAGCGGAATCATAGGACTTGCGATTGGAGATTTTGGGTATTTCGGTACACTAGTTACACTTGGTCCACGCAGAGGTACACTGCTTATGGCGTTGTCACCATTCTTTGCAGTTATCGCAGGATATTTTATATTAGTGGAGGTACTGGATATATGGTCATTGGTCGGTATTACCATCACACTAATCGGTGTGACTTGGGTAATACTGGAAAGAGAAGAAGAGGCAAATGAGTTACCACTAACTAAGCAAAAGAAAATTTTTGGTGTATTTTGTGGCATAGGCGGTTCAATGGGACAGGGAATCGGTCTTGTGGTGTCGAAATATGGCATGATCGTTGCAGCGGACGATCCAAATGTGCCACTTAATCCACTCTCAGCTACTTTAATTCGATTGCTTGCGGCAACTATTTTTGTCTGGGTTTTCATCGTTATTATTGGTAAACTTCCAGAAGTATTGAAATCTATTAAGGATAAATTGGGTATGAAAGCAACTTTCGGTGGTGCAATCTTCGGACCATTTCTTGGTGTGTGGCTATCCATGGTTGCCGTGACTTATGCGGTTGCAGGGGTTGCTCAGACGTTAATGTCATTGATGCCGGTTATGGTCATTCCATTCGTGTGGGTATTGTATAAACAGAAAACGAGTTTGCGTGGAATTTTCGGTGCATTAATTGCATTGATCGGTGTGGCAATACTGTTTATATTATAAAAATTATCTAGGAGAAAAAATATTATTAATTGTAAGTTATTATTAAGTAAATGAAACTCACTGGAGCATCGTAGTAATGGTCGCCATCAAAACATCTAAACTGACAAAAAAATTCGATAAATTAGTAGCAGTAGATACACTTACTCTTGAGATCGCCAAAGGTGAATTATTCGGATTTTTAGGGCCCAATGGTGCCGGAAAAACTACTACGATCTCAATGTTATGCACCATTCTAAAGCCTACCTCTGGTAAAGCATGGGTTTGGGATTACGATATAGTGAAAGACCAAAATAATGTTAGAAAATCCATAGGTATAGTATTTCAAGACCCGAGTTTAGATGATAACCTCACGGGTCGCGAGAACCTTGAGTTCCATGCGCGGTTATATAAAGTCCCAAAAAGTGTAATGAAAAAACGCATGCACGAATTACTCGAGTTAATGGAACTAAGCGATCGTGTGGATGATCTGGTCAAGACATATTCAGGTGGAATGCGCCGCCGTTTAGAAATCGCCCGTGGATTACTACATCATCCAAAGGTATTATTTTTAGATGAGCCCACGCTTGGGCTTGACCCTCAGACGAGAATACATATCTGGAGGTATATTGAAAAATTGAACAAAAAAGAAGGCATAACAATGCTGCTCACGACACACTATATGCATGAAGCTGATTATCTATGCAATAAAATCGCGATAATAGATGAGGGTAAGATCGTAGCCTTGGGTACACCGACCAGTTTAAAAGCATCATTGGGTGGGGACATTATATCATTAAGTATTGCATCAACCCATAAGAAATTAAAGAAGGATCTGTTGAATAAGCTAAAAAAGAATTTATTAAAGATAAAAAATGTAAAGACTGTTGATTTTATCAAGGATGCCATATGCTTGACTGCATCGAACGGTGATAGGGTAATCCCACACGCAATGAATGTGATTCGAGAATATGGTATTGATACTGAATCAGTATCATTACATGAACCTACTCTTGAGGATGTATATATCAAATTTACCGGCAAACAATTACGCGATGAGCCTGAAGGTAAAAAAGGCCAATTTAAAAGATCCATAATGCCCAGGGGGCGGTTTAGACATTGATCAGTGATATTTATACTATCTGGTTAAGAGAAATGATCAGGTATATGCGGGCGAAGTCCAGGATCATCACCTCACTTGCAATGCCGATACTATGGTTGGCATTACTTGGCACCGCCTTAGGCTCAATGATGGAAAACTCACCATATCTACCGCCTGGGATGAACTATGTGCAATATATCGCACCTGGCATTATTGGTATGGCGATCTTGTTTACCTCGATTTTCTCCGGGATCTCAATAATCTTTGATCGCGAGTTCGGATTCCTGAAGGAGATCTTGGTTGCACCGGTGTCACGGATAGCGATCGTATTGGGTAAGGCATTTGGCGGCACCACCACCGCCATGATCCAGGGAATGATCATGTTCGTGTTCGCAATCGGGTTGGGAGTTTCATTTAATTCAGAGCTTGGTGCGGTAGGCGGGTTCTTTATTTCGGTTTTATTCATGTTTTTAATAGGCCTATCTTTTGTAAGCTTAGGAATTGCGATTGCCTCGAAGATCGAAAGTATGGAGGGTTTCCAGGCGATCATGTCTTTTCTAATAATGCCTATGTTCTTTTTAAGTGGTGCGTTATATCCCATCGAAGTGCTGCCGGATTGGTTGAGGACGCTGACATATATCGACCCCTTAACATATGGTGTTGATGGTCTACGATTTGCATTACAAGGTTCAGAAGTAGCACAATTTCCAATCCTTTTTGATCTGGGTGTTTTGCTGGTTTTTTCAATTGGTACTGTACTAATTGGAGCGTATTTATTTAAAAAAAGCTAAGTATTGATAGGTTACCAATTTCAAACCGATTTATTCTTCCCAGTCACCCACATCATCATCCTCGAACTCTTCCAGTTCCTCTAATTCTTCAAGTTCTTCTTCTTCAATCTCTTCTTCGTCTTCTTCCAGATAACCTTCATCCTCTTCATCATAGTCATATTCGACTTCTGGCTCATCTTCTTCGTGAAACTCGGTGATATAGTCTTCTCCTGAAAAAAAGTCATCATATTCTTCAATTTCTTCAAACTCGGTATCTTCGAACCGTGCCCTTGCCGGTTTCCTCGGCTTTGCCTTTACCCGGTGCCCTTTTGTCCGTGCTTTGGTTTTTCGTCGTAATTTTGCACCTTTCTCTTTAATCGGGTACTTACCATATATTTTCTTATGTTCTATCTCATAATCCTCATCATATTCTTCATCCTCTTCATCATATTCTTCCCCTGGGCCTTCGCCCGCAGATATACGTACACGCCGACGATGGGTAACGATGATGAAAACCAGTACGAGTATAATAATGAATACAATAATTATGCTTAAAAATAGTAATATTAAGTTATTGGTTATATAATCCTCATCTGTGCCTTTTTCTTTTATCTCGGTTCGAAATGTCCAGGTATATCGTTTTTCCGTGATATTCTCATCCAGATGTTGTGTTAAATTTCCAGGTGTATTCGATTGCTCGCGGTTAAGAAAATCTAAATTAATTTGTTCAACCGGAACCAAATAGAACATAATTGTAAGGTTGATTTTGTAATACCGCCCGTAAGCAAGTTCTTTATTCGGTTTGAAAATGAGCGAATAATTTCCAAAATCGATTTCAATTTTCCCCTCTACAAGTTCTTTAGTAGCCTCGGCAAAGACGGTGAGCCTTGAGTTACCCAAGGTGAACTTGGAAATGTTGCCACTGAATTTAACGGAAATAAGTGTATCTAAGGGTGTTTCCAATTGAGAATTGTAAGGTGTAGTGGTTATATTCGATGTGGAAAATACAATCTTAAATATGTCATCTTTCTCAGCGTCTTCTAAACCATTTCCATTCCCATCCAAGCGATTTCCGGCAAGATCCACAAGTCTGTTAAGCACTAACACTGAATAGCTTTCACCAAAATTTAAAACCTCATCGGGTATGAACAGAATGATCGAATCTACGGGGTCGTACCGCAGGTCACCATTCAGGGCTCGGTAACGGCTATCCAGTAATTGGAAAGTAGTAAGATTAACCTGAGCGTTAATCACATCCAGTGTTTCACTAAGTTTGATCTTTACCACCGTTGTAACCCGCACATTCTTACTATCGTCAGCAGGTATGCTCCAAAGCACAGTGGGAAGGTGTAGGTCCCCGTCCACACGGATAGTGGTTCTGTTAAAACCAGAATTATTACCCTTATCTCTTACTGTTAAATAAATGGTAAAAACATTAATCTTTTCGAACCGAAATTGTGTCGTTTTACCATACAAAACTATATCCGCATCTATATACTTAAAATGCCATGTGAAATTACCGGTTTTAGAAAAGGTTGGGTCGTTATCCGTTGATTCGCTGGCGTTAAATGTCACGCTCCTGCCTTGGGTTACGATTATATGATCAGTGGACGCCCTGGCATGAGGAGCTGTGGTATCTCGAATTATGACTGAGACCCAATCTGTACCCCAGTTACCACCAGCATCTGTAATGTTTAAAGTAATATTATAACTTCCCGGGGTCAAGAATTTATAACTTACATTTTTTCCAAATAATTCCACAACTACTATTTTACCGTCGAAAATCCGGCTATGGTTATAGTCTTTAAATCCCCAGGTAAAGTTACCAGTAATGTCGAACTCGGGGTCATTATCGGTTGAGTTGCTAGCATTAAAAAATAATTGAACGTCCTCATCCCAAATTATATCGTTCCCGGCATCTGCATATGGTCGGGTATTGTCCTGCACCAACAGCCAGAATTGTTCAGTGCCTAAGTTCTGTGAACAATCGCGAACCGAAAGAGTAATTGAATAATTACCCATGGTATCAAAGAAATAGCCCGTTTCCATGCCCTCAAGAAGGACCGGTGTGCCGTTGTTATGTTTAAAGGACCATTGGTAGGATGAAATATAATTAAATTCGGGTACTGGGTTCGTATCAAACGAGCTGCTGCCGTTAAATGTCATCCAGGAGTCCTCTTTAATGATAAAGTTCCCGCCAGCATCTGCTACCGGTGGTATGGTATCAACAATAATTTGTTGAATACCGGAGTGTACACCTGGACCGTTACCTAATTCATCACATGCCCTTGCGGTAACATTGTTCATGCCCTCGAATAGCTCGATATCCAGCTCAAATAACGATGATAGATTGGCATAAGTAACACCTAATAGGAAGTCGTTCGAATAAATTTGAACTTCCGCATCTACTTCAGCGGCGCCGGTGAGGGTAATGTTAGTAATATTGGTAGGGTTTGGTGAGTAAGTGTCCAGGATTGGCGCACCGGGCGCCTGATTATCGATTGTAATATCGTTAACAATTACTAGCCGTGAATTTGGTACCTCATCGTAGGTCTCAGCACTCAAGATGACTGCAGGTTGAGTGCCCGGGCCCGAACCTGTTAAAGTGGTATCCCAATAGAATGTGCCGTTCAATGCAGTATCCGTACCTATCTCCTGCCAAGAGCTACCACTAATACTATCATCTGGCATTCCATTGGAATTTGAATCGACATAATATTCAAATTTAATTTTATCACAATCTGTATCGTTCAAATATCTTATTGTTATTATTTTATTGATAATTGAGCCTGATGTGGGTTTTAAGATGGTAGCCCATGGTGGTGTCGAATCCTTAGGCACTCCCAAAGCCACCAATGAAAAATTCGAATGGTTGCCAAAGATATTTTTGGTCTTTAATTTATAATAATATTTTTTTCCATCGATCAAATTTATGTCAGCGTATATTTCGCAATCTGGGTCGTTAATATCACTAATTTTAACAAATCCTGAAGTAGGTGATTCACTCCTATATAATTCATAGCCGTTTATAGTGGGTCCAAAGACCGGGTCCCAGGATATGTTCAACGCATTACCCGTAAGAACCGGCACAGCTTGAACATTTCCTGGCGGTAATATCTTTGGCTCCAGACCACCAGTGAGTGCCAATGCAAATGGTTGCGGACCGAATGGGATGTTATATCCTATTATGGTAATTCTATATCTTCCTTTCTGTGGATTTTCCAGCCTGATACCTTCCACATTATTACGGTTATCATAACCATCGGAAGTCTTATCCCAATCAGTATTAGCTTTAGAATCATCCGAAGTTGACCAACCATTGGAAAATACATTACCTTTATATGATTTACCCGACGAGGTATGTGTTACATTTAAGTGTAAATCATTCACTAATGTGACGGTAGCGGGAAGGGACGTTGGGTAATCACTCCAGACCAAGGTGATATTAAGAGGTACCGAATCATTCACAATATCGATAGTGTATGTAAAATTGGTCCCGGTGCTTAAGCCTGGGCTGTTATCGATATATAATAAATTTCCTGGTAATTCGGGGAAAAGCGAATTTTCAATATTGATTCTCCCCCAGCCTTCTTCATAGTTAGGTATAGGCGGTGTAAGCCCCGAGGGTTTCATATCCATGGCACCGTTTATTAAAGTTGCCTTAACCAGAGCCGCACTCGGCTGGAAGCTTTCAAGATCGGTGTAATACTGCCGAATTAAAGTAACTGCTCCAGCAGTGAGCGGTGTTGCCATGCTGGTCCCGCCCGCATAGGCATAGTAATCATTATACTTAACCCAATAATGATTTTCCGGGTCAGTTACCGTTGATGTTCTGGTGGATAATATACCCGAACCCGGGCAGAGAATATCAGGTTTTATCCGCTTGTCATCGGTACCATAACAGCTGAATGATGCACGCTGGTCAATATCATTACAAAACGGTCCGTACCCACTCCCAATTCCTGGCCGTAAGCTCTCCGAGGCACCTACCGAGATACAATTCTTAGCAGACCCGGGGGGTGAGACTTTAATGTTTCCAATAAATGGATCTATATTCCCTGCGGCGAATAATATGACCTGATCTTGCTTATCCCAAACGAATTTATCGACATCCACCGAATAAGATGTGTAATTTCCTGCGGAGTAAGGGCCGCCCCAGCTGTTAGTATGAATCCTGGAGTTATTATAAACATACGGATCAGAAAACAGACCGGTATATAGATTGCTTGGTATTGAAATTCCACCAAATGCATTCATAACCGATTGGAACACGAGCGAAGCATTATATGCAATACCCCGATAATCACCACTCGAGTGGTATCCATTGCCCAATACAGACCCCGCGACATGTGTCCCGTGACCGCTGGCATCAGAGATATTAGCGTCACTCCAGTCATTGGGTGGTCTACCGAGTGCATAACCATACACTACCCTACCTCGAAAGTCGGTATGAATGTTCGAATAACTACCATTATCGAGTCCTGTGTCACAAACTGTCACGATCTGCCCGGTGCCGTTCAGGCTGAGGTTGCTCCAAACCGACGGTGCATTAATGATCCTTGCGGCTACATTATTCCAGATCTGAAACTCCGGGCTCGGTTCAAGCCAGAGAACATCATTGATCTTCGCAACCTTTCCAATCAGATCATGTCTGACATTTACTATTATTTCATCGGTATACCGGGTAACTATCTCCGCACCCAGGCCTAATAGTTCTTGAATTACTATTTCACATGTTCTTTCATTTTTAGCTTCATTATCCGGGGACGCAAATATATGAACATTCAATGTTAGAAATTCCGAGCCTGATCTTAATAAATACTCGTTTAAAATCCTAGGGGAATATTTGGATTCGGGGCGATATGGTTCAATGTTTGCAATAAAAGGAAGATCTCGGACGAGTGCTTTGGTTTCCTCGGTAAGCCCTGCTAGAAATGCAAACTCCGGAAGATACCCGAACAGCTCAGCACCCAGCCCCATGACCTGCTCTTGCCAGGAATCTAAGATAGGACCTTCAAATGTGATTATATAATATTTATTAGTGATTTTTTGATTAGTATTATAATTATTATCTATAATAACTTCATTACCAGTCACATCAACGGGATCATCGATTAATGCTTGTCGTGTGTTTGATGTGGTATCAGGTTCGACCATAGCAATCTCGGCTAATATGGGAGTAATCCCTGCAACCGAAGAAAATAATACTATAGCAATAATAGCGGCGACAATAACTCGATCCGTCCTCTGGGCTCTTTTTTTTGGTAGAAATCCAATTTTGATTTTACAATAGTTCATATTTTACCCACGGATGAAAATAAATTTATTCTGAACTCCCGATGGTCAAGAAAGTTATTTATATTCTATACTGGTTTTCACAGTAGTAGAATATTTTTCCATACTATATATAATTTAAGT
>CBFDAW010000053.1:0-9943 GCA_965602865.1 uncultured Thermoplasmata archaeon | reverse complement strand
AGGTAGACCCTGTCGGACCCGTGAAAGCCGCCATGGAGGAGCAAACTTCAGCAGAGCGTGAAAGGCGTGCAGCAATTTTACGTGCAGATGGTAACAAACGATCAGCAATATTAAAAGCTGAGGGCGCAAAACGATCGCGAATTCTACAGGCAGAGGGTCTGCGCCAGTCCGCAATACTAGAAGCCGAGGGCGAACGGCTGGCTCGAATTCTACGCGCACAGGGTGACGCACAGAAGCTACGGATTTTATCTCTTGGTGCCGCACCACTTGACCAAAAAGCGTTAACCGTATTATCTCTAGAGACACTAAAAAGTGTGGGTAATGGTAAGTCCACAAAGATCATATTCCCATTTGAAATAAGTAAATTACTCGAAGGCGCGGCTGACTATATAGGTGGTGGCCGAAAGGTACCTGAGCGACCATCACCATCATTAGCTGATCTTGAACGACAAGTTGGTAATGTTGAAGATATTATTGGGACAATTCCAAAACCAGCAGAGCTTAGAACCGAAATGGAAAAGATCGACAAGGAGATTGAAAGGGAATCTGCACAATCTGAAATAATAGCAAAGATCACCTCGGAACATACTGTCAAGGGTTTAAAAAAGAAACCTGTACCTAAAAAAATGCCGTGACGAATTTTAACTTCAGTTATATGCAATATAATTATAAATATAAATTTTACATAAAAAACAGGTAATTAAAAATAGTAAAACCGGTATAAAATCGACCATGGCTTTATCACTTGAAGAGTTTGCCAAGAAGCATGACCTCAAGCTTAAAACATTAACGATAGATAAAGTAGTTTCACCCTATCCCAGAACCATTCTTATACCTGAATGTCCAAAATGTAAAAATAATCTATTTCTATCCCACCCCGAATATCGTCCTGACCCGTTCATTGAGAATAAACGTGAGGAGGGTGTGTTTGGAACAAAGTATCCTAATAACCGCAAATGGCTTGTAGCATGTTGGACAGCGGATTGCGATTTTCATATTGCGTTATTAAAAAAGGATCTGGTCCAGTGCCCGGAATGTAAACGCTTTTATATGGATAAATATTCTCTATATGACCATATGCGTTACCAGTGTACCCGCGATGCACGTACCCCTGAAATGCTTAAAAAGGCAGGCGTAGATAAATATTTGGGTGGATTGATGGTAGTTTAAAAATAATCATTTTCTTCGGTATTTTGTTGTTGATCATTATCTTTTCTTATTGCCCGCTGTTGACCTGGTGTTAAGCCCGGGATAATGCTGGTTCTTACAGGTTCTGAAATAGTGGTTTGGCCTTCCTGGGGCGGCTGGCTCACGGGCGGCTGAGGTGCCGGTTCGGGTGGTGATGGAGGAGGTATATATGATTCTGCCGGTTGGATGCGTGGCATCTGGTCGGGGTATTGTACTAATTGCTGTGGAAACATCTCGGGTTGTGCTCTGGTCTGAGGTGCCCCTGAATATGCCGAACCTGGCAAAAGAGGCACACCTGTGGCAGTACCCGCCGTTGAACCTAAAATCGGTGATGTTGTGGTTTGTAAAGCGGTGCTGGTCTTTTGTGAAACGGGCAGACTACTTGCCAGTGCCGCAACTTGCTCTGATAACTCTGCCTGCTTTTTAACTGCTCGCCGTTTAAGGAATACCAAACCGATAGAGACGATAATAATTATTACTATTGTAAAAATAATTAATAATTGAATTACCGAGAAATCGATTTCTTGTTTTTTCTTCCATTTCAACGGGTCAAGTGGGTAATCATCATTGTCATCGGGATATTGATCACCATCATCATCTAAATCAGCATTATCTCCCGTCCCATCGGAATCAGTATCCCGCCACTCTTTTGAATCGAACGGGAAATGATCCCTATTATCAGGTACGCCATCATTATCATCATCATCGTCCTGAAGATCAGGCGTACCATCATGATCGCTATCTATATAATACTGTATTACCGCAATTTGCCTGGTAGTGCTCACACTATGCCCGTGATCATCCGAGACCGTTAAGGTGATCTTATGTACTCCAGGGGCTAATTTATGATAAAGAGTTTTTGATTTTCCCAAGTATTTGCTTATATTGGACAACCATTCATAAACAAGGTTATCTTCAGAATCCGGGTCAAAGCTGGAGTTTGCACTAAAGTAAATTTCATCATTGGTAGTGAATCTATCGCCTTCACCGGGTTCGTCTATCACTGGCGTAGGTTGGGAATTTATTGTTATATTGAATATCTTAGATTCCGCCGGTCCGTTACCCGCGTTATCCATGGCCTGCCATTGCACATGGTTTTGATTACCTGGGTTAAAAGGCAGGTCAACAAAGAAAATGAATTTGTTATCTTTAATATCTTGAGTAACATTGTTATTACTCCAACTACGAAAATGTGTCTGACCGGCATTTGAGTATCTATATTCCACCGATTCCGGATCAACACCGCTACCGCCAATATCTTCAATATTGATTTTACATCTAAGATCCAGTTCATCATATGTAATATCCTCATCCGGTTCCGAATTGAAGAATACTACATTATCCAGATCAACTTTGATGGGGTATGACTTAGAGAGCGCAATATTACCCGCATAATCGAGTGCCCGCCAGCGAATGAAATTCTGTGTGCCGGCGGCAAAGGTTGGAATTACGGTTGCGTGTACGATTTCAAATACTGCATCAGAGCCAGGATTATGATTACGTGAGCGTGTGACCGAGTGCTCAAAGAGCTCCAGACCGGTCCGGGTCCAGTCCAGAAAACCACTCAGGCTAGTTGTGGAGATGGAATATTCCACGGTTTCTACAACTACTCCCGAGCCCAATGTATCATTTAATATTACACTACAGGGTACGGCCACAGACTTGGACCATTGATCAGTTGCTGGTTCTATGCTCTCGAAATCTATCGGAGAAATATCTATTTGAATTCTGTAATCTTTGGAAATCCCTTCATTACCGGCAAGGTCGGTTCCCGACCAGCGAATATAGTTATTTTTCCCATCACCGAATTGATGCAAAATAGAAATCTCATAACTATGTCCATCAATACCAGGTTTAATATCTTCCAAATCGACAAATTTCCAGTACCCATAATGATCAATTCCATTGGTAGAAGTTGAGTATTTGATCGATTCCAAATTAATATTACTTTCCAGATCGGACATCGTGATATTACACGAGATCTCCGCATTGGTCGCCCATACATCGGCAGATGGTTCATGGTTGGCGAACTTTGGCGCCGTGACATCGATTAATATCTGCCTGGGCTCGAAGGTCACTACATTACCAGCTATGTCCGACGCACGAATCTTAATATAATTAAGTTTTCCCTCTTCAAAGTTTGGCGAAATCGAGCAAGATACACGATCACCACCGCCTACACCGTAGAATTGAATCCAACTACCGAACTCGGCTAAACCGTTTGTGGATACGGCGTACGCCAGGCTATCCAGGGCGACTCCCGAACCATCAGGGTCGGTAATATTGAACTCAATCTCTGGCGTTACGGTATCCAACCATTCGCCCAAAAGCGGCTTAATATACACAATGGAGGTTGGTTTGGAATCAATTTTCAGTTGATGAGGCGGTTCTAACACTACCCAGCCATTCCCCACCACATCCTTAGCGCGCCACTGGACCTTTTTATCATCACCATCGGTGTCGAATGTAATATTCTGTTGGCACACCACGGTCTCGCCATTACTGCCCGGACCATCATATCTGCTCCAATCACCAGAGATCTCGCCGTCGTCTACATACCTATACCAGACATTTTCAACATCCACGCCAGCGCCCGCGGTATCTTGTACCGTGATCCCACAATTTACGGTACGGTTGGTTTGCCAAACATCGAACACTGGTGTGGGATCGATAAATGTCAAATTGGTCAGGTCGATAATTATGCTTGAACTACCGGTAACACCCCAGTTTCCAACATTATCGCGTGCGCGCACATAAAATGTGCTTATTCCCTCCTCGCCAACGGCAGAGCCACCCCAGGCTGTTTCAGTGGTTGGTAAAGGGTTTTTGTAATCCATAGCATAATAGTGAACCCCCGAACCACTACCATCAAGTGTGTCATCCAAATCCCATGTCACAAAAATCTCCGGGTCATTATCGTGTATGGTTTCGAATGTGTACGGGTCGTCTGTGTGGCAGAGGATATTGGTCGGCATCAAGGGACCGTCATTATCTGTTCGTATCCGGAACCTCCAGTCAGTTACATCCTCTCCAAGACCGGGAATGTCCGTGATATTAATATAATGGGTATCATTATAATCCGAGGTGGGGTCTGAAGTTGTTTTGATAACAAAGGTACTCCCCGAGCTTGAAGTGTTCACCCAGGAATCGACATCATCATCAAATATGGTCACATTAAAATTTCTATTAGCCGGATATATATTCATGGAACCTTCGTAGACCACCGTTAAATTTGTCCATATGATCGACTCACTGCTTTTTACCCAATGATCTTCAGCGCTTTTATCGGAGAGGTTACCCTGGATCGCGCTCGTCACCTCCAATTCACCTACGAACTCCAGGTCGTTTTCCACTTGGTAAATCTCGGGGAACTCATTGAATACGAATGCACCGGTGTCATTCGTAGTTCTCAATGCACAATGTTCCAAAGTCTCGTTTTGATACGTCCAGTTAAACCCGATCACGAACTCAAGGGTCCAATGGTCTACACTATTGTTAACACTTGAACTAGCTAAAGGATTCAAAGTGATCAGATCCTTGGGGTCCCATAGCTCGGAGAATGTGTCGGTGGCTTCAGCCCAAAACAGTTGCAGGTTCTCACCGTCAATGTTAAGGAACAAGGTTACATTGTTCACATCGGTTATACCTGCTTTATTCGTGATATTGACTAAGAAAACATAGTCCATATAATCCGAATATATTATTTTCCCCTCCGGTCCGAAACCGGTGATGAGTTCGAGTCTGTTATTGGTAAGATCGGGGATGTAGTAATCGATTGAAATATTCGAGATATTGATGTTACCCTTGAAGGATGAGGATACCACTATGGGAAGAATACTCGTGCCTTCCCCGGTATCTGGCACAAGCTCGTTGAGGGCGGCGGTCAAATTGCCGGTATATGGATTTTGGTCCACGCGTTGAGTAAACGTATAATTTATGAACATTTTTTTAATATTGAACTCACTGGTCACGTTAGATGTGACATTTATCACTATATCTACGAATTCGTTCCCATATTCATCGATGTAACTTATTGGTGTGCTAGCTATTAAATTATTCAATTCGGTGGTAAAATCATTAACATAATCAGATGTATTGAATTCACCGGTAATTTTCCATTCCGGTAAACCACCATTGTCACCAATATTTAAAGTTGAGTTGAGTGGAAACTCACCACCACCTTCGGCAAGGAGGTCATAATAGTTGGTAGGACTATAACGACCAAGATAAAATACTCTATCCGAATACGCAAACCCCGCCATTCCCGAGATAAAATTAGTCGAGGCACTGCCCGTGACCGCCCAAGTATTAGTTGGCACATCGTATTTTAGAATCTGACCTTCACCAGTAACACCAAATATGTTATACCCATCGGTGCACAATCTTGAGATAATACCTTTTGGCGCGCTGGTTAAATTGAACCATGTATCATTGTTAGGTGCATAATACTGCAGCTCAGTACCAAAACCACCAGAGGTATAATTCATCATATACACTCGATTATTAAGATAACAAAGAGTGGGATAAAGACAGTGTGTTTGGTGAGGGCTCTTAAGCTGCGTCCAGGTACTATTCGAGATCGTATATTTATAAAAATCCACTATAGTACTAACTCCAGAGTAATAACGAATGGCATATATAGTATCAGCTTGATCGTATGCCAGCCCGCCCCAGGAAATATACATGTGAGGATTTGCCCCCAGGTCATCCCAGGTATCATTATTGGTATGGTATCTATACAATTTCGATCTTGTCGTAGAGCTCCCATTATATGTTGTAATGTAAATATCAGTCCCCGCCAAAACGATCCCATGACCGGTAGTTGTAAACTTATCCTGACTTTTTGATGAGGTGCTCCAACTGGTGCTGGACGGGTCATATATATCAAAGAAATTCTGGTTATATCTTGCGAAATACACTTTACCACCGGAAATATTAGCTGCAACCTTGGTGCTTTGCTGGGAATTCAGTAGATTCCAGTTTTTACTTGGGTTTGCTCCCGAGACATTCGACCGGCCATCCAATAGCATCATGGTGGATGTGACCGTGGCGTTCTTAGGAAGGCGAAGCGTGGCGGTTCTATTGAAGTCGTCACCGGTCAATTTCAGCCTTATTCTGGTCTCATTGTTTAAAAAATATTGTTGTTGCCCCATTTTTCCGTAGCCATCACCACTAAATCCCCATTCATATTTATTATCATCTCCTACATCTATGAATACTTCCTTTGGATATTGGCAGCTCGAGTTGAATACCGTACTCACATTGAATGACGCATTGGTTATGATTGCACAATGCGGTATTTCAATGTACCCGATAAGTTCACCAGTTCCATCATCGGGCAGCTCGAGTACTTTGGAAGGTTTGGAATCAGAAAAGGTTGTGACTTTACCCGAAATCGGTCCGGAAACTAGTGAACCTTGCATTGCTGGGAGTAATAAAATCAATAATATCGTGATTACAATTATTCGCCTCATAATAATATTCCCCATTCTATCTTTTTTATTAAATGACTGTAGAATGTATGAAAAAGACTCTATATAAAGCTTAACCAGAATTATATACATTTTATGTCAAAATCAATACTTTGGTTAAATTGAAAAGACCTATATCATAATAATACAATGTTATTCATTGGTATTGGGATTACTGTAATTATCATTGTGATTCTTGTGATAATAGGCATATTTTATTTTTATAGAATCAGAAGACATGCCACAAAAGCACTAAAATTATATATATGATATTGTTATCATTCCTATCGAGGGGACTATGACTTTAGTAGGTAGTTGTTATATCTGTTCAAAACCGGCAATGTATTCCTGTTCAGTCTGTGGTAGAATTACATGTAGTGAGTGCTATATTAAGCATAAAAGAATTTGCATAAATTGTTCTGGCAAATTGGGCGATTCATATGGAAATGACGAAGAAAATGACTCGCAAGAGATCTTGTTCTAATGCAATTAAATAATTTTTATTAATTTAATTAATAAAATTTTCGATGATTTTATAAACAGCCTAATCATTTGGGTATACCGTGGTACTGAAGCTAGTTAAAATTAAAGAAAAAAAGCTCTATCTTCTAGGTCTGATCAAAGGTTTAACCTCAGAACGTAAGATAGTACGCAAAGCGTATCGAAAGTTTAAACCTAACGCCATTGCATTGTACATTTCAGAACCGGAATTGCTCGGTCTGCAAAGCGTGCTTGATGGGAAAATTAAACGAGTACCTCTCTCAAGATACGAAGAGGTATATGCAAGAAAACTAGCTTTCTATGCCCAGCAAGACCCTGATAAGTACGGTGAAGTCCAGGTACCGCCGCCGTGTTTAATGGAGGCGCTTGAGCTTGGTGTAAAAAATAAAATCCCCGTAGTTGCACTGGACATGGACGAGAAGGATTATGCGAACACGTTCGTTCAAAATGTATCAACCATGAACTTGGTCAGGCACTCCATGAGGTTTAAAAAATTATCCAAGAAGAAATTCAAGGTAAAGACCCCCGAGGAATTTACGCTTGCTTGGGATTTGGAATTGACGAAATTAAAGGGTTTCCGGGATTTGGAGGCCGCTCGTGAGCACTACATTGCCAAACGAATGCTGGAGTTAAAGAACAAGTTCAAGTGCATCTTGGCGATCTTAGAGTTTGAGCGAGCAGATGGGATATTTAATCAATTGAAGAATGCCAAGAAAATCTGAGTACAAATTTCTCAATACCAAAGATTTTTATAGCTCGGATTTTATAATGTAAAAATCAGATAAAAGAGCCCCGACTTAGCTTAGACTGGCTAGAGCGGCCGGCTGTAGACCTTAAGGCCGTTATCCTAAGCGGTGCCGATACCGGCAGATCCCCAGTTCAAATCTGGGAGTCGGGATTATCTTTTATTTTTTGTTGTTGAATGATTATTTAGATTTGAACTTACACAAAAATAAGATTAATTACTGCTAAATTCTTATTTTTGTTGGAGCTTGGAATTCTTTTAATTCTTTAATAATCAAATAAGAATTCCAACCCCCCCAGTTCAAATCTGGGAGTCGGGATTATCTTTTATTTTTTGTTGTTGAATGATTATTTAGATTTGAACTTACACAAAAATAAGATTCATTACTGCTAAATTCTTATTTTTGTTGGAGCTTGGAATTCTTTTTTATACTCCACATTGAAATGCGGCTTCTAATCTAGAATTCAACCCAGCTTCTCCCATTTCTTAAGCTCTAATACCTTCGACAAAGTGCTACCACGCTTGATCTCTTCGCGTAGCCGATTCTCGCGCTCATGGACATCTATCGCCCTATTTGCAATCTCCACTGCACGCTCTTGAGGTATTACCACCACACCACTGTCATCGCCCACGACCCAGTCGCCCTCACGAACACAAATACTACCGCATGTGATTTCGGCACCGATCTCTCCGAAACCCTTTGGTTCGCCGGCGTTGGGTGCCACATAGCGACTGAATACCGGCATGTCCATCTCTTTAATATCATCGGTGTCGCGCACCGCACCGTCTATTACTACACCCGCAATGCCCTTAACATTACAGCTCCAAGTCGCAAGCTCACCCCACACCGCAATATGCCCAGAACCGGCATTGATTATAATTACCTCACCCTTCCCGGCACGATCAATGGCTTCCACGGGTTTTGCCCAGTCACCATCCGCACTTCGGACCGTTACCGCTTTACCCACCATCTTATACCCATTTCTAAGCGGTCTAATACCAATCATAGCACCCTTCTTATGCATAGCATCGGCAATGTTCGGTGTGGAGACTTTCATGAATGCTTTCACGAGCTCGTCCTCGCCGTGTTTACGATACCATTCGGTCTTTATTGCTTTTTTCGTTTTCATGGATTTTTTGATCAATTGAGTAGCGATCTCCACTTTAGGCGCTTTATTGATTGCACCACCAACGATTATAATCTTCGCCCCCGCCATGAGTGCCTCAGGCACGGTCTCAGAGTTTAACCCGCCCGCAACCGCCAGTGGGATCTCGATCACCTTTGAGATACTCTTGACATCCTGAAGCGGTGTTTTATTTACCATTTGCTCATCGATGCTTACATGGGTACAGACATATTCGACGCCAAAATCTTGCACCTGTTTTGCTCGTGCGGGTTTATCGGGGACATTTAATAGGTCAATCATGATCTTGGACCCGTACTTCTTTGCCGAGTTAACGGCTTCCGTGATCGTTCTGTCATCCGCCATGCCCATGACACAGACCACATTCGCCCCCGCCTTTGACGCCATCTCAACCTCGAACACACCTACATCCAGAGTTTTCATATCTGCTACTATTATATGGTCCGGGAACGTTTTTCTCATGGACCGAATCGCGTTCATGCCCTCGCTTTTGATGAGGGGTGTGCCGATCTCCAGCCAATCCACTCCACCTCTTTTGCGATCTGCAGTGCCCGGTGCAGGTCCAGGACATCCAAAGCCACCTGGAGGATCGGTTTATTTTTTAACTCGCTCATGTGCCACCCACAATTCTATGGAGATTTAAATACTTATTGATTAGAATCGATCCTTCGAAGAAGTTAGAGTATTTATTTTGTCTCCCATTCGTAAGGTACGTCAAAACATCCAAGAATACATTTTAGGTCCTTGATATCTTTTCGTACTTTAGCAGGGTTGCCGTATACCACCGCGTTATCGGGAACATCTTTAATTACCACCGACCCAAAGCCAACAAGCGCGTTTTCGCCGACCCTGACCCTCGGGCCAAGAGTCACATTACCACCGATCTTAGCGTT
>CBFDAW010000052.1:0-10015 GCA_965602865.1 uncultured Thermoplasmata archaeon | reverse complement strand
ACACTATCTCAAGTAATAATTGTAATTCGAACAATAATGATGGGATATATTTGAATGGCGAATCCAACACGGTCACTTATAATACATGCAACCAGAATAGGTATAACGGGATTAGTATCAGGGATGAATATAACACGGTTATGAACAACTATTGCACTTTGAATAGTTATTCCGGCATTTTTGTGTATTCGGATTATAATACTATTATGAACAATAACTGCACATCTAATAGTTATTACGGCATCCAGCAATATTATTCTTCGAGCAATATTCTTAGTAACAACGAGTGCTATTCAAACAATTATTATGGTATTTACCTTCAAGATTTAGACAATACCACTATTGATAGTAATATATGTTTGAATAACACGGATTCTGGAATTTTTTTATCCGGGAAAACAAGTTCGATAACTTTGAAAAATAACAAATGCGGAAAAAATTACCACGGGATCAATTTATATAATTGTTATAGTATGGGGCCGATAACAGCGATGCACAGCGGCACCCATGCTTGGTATTCAAATGATGATTGGGGTAATCAAGATACTTCATTACACATGGTCTTTGACCTTACAAGCGTCAATGATGCAAATTTGACATTTTGGCATTGGTACCAAACAGAGAGATCGAGTGATGGTGGTCGTTTGGAAGTCGATAATGGCACGGGTTGGACGCCAATCGAGCCGGTGGGTGGTTATCCAGGGAGTGGTTTTTGGAGTTCTGACTATTCGGGTTATTGCTATGGCTGGGTGAAAGCTACCTTTAAATTGAAAGAATATACGGGCCAAAAAATAGATTTGAGATTTAGATATGCTGGTGATAGCTCAATCAATTATTATGGTTGGTACGTGGATGATATCAGAATAAAGGAGATTGGGTTCTTTGATGATATAGAATCTGGTCCTGGTGGTTGGACGGTAAGCTCTACGATGGGGAGCAAATGGGAAATTGCCTCATTAGATACACATATATCGATTAAAGGAAATGATGTAACTAATAATTATTATGGAATCCATTTAAAATATTCTAATAGTATAACAATCGAAAACAATTTCTGTACGAGTAATATAATTGGCATCTGTATAAATGACTCGGCTTTCACTAAGGTTATAAATAATATAATGCTATCTTGCAGCCTGCACATTATTGGATACAATTTAGAATTTTGGAATACACATAATATAGACCTCAGTAATTTGGTGGATGATAAACCAGTATATTATTGGAGAGACCAAACTAGTGGTACTATTCCCATGGGTGCGGGGGAGGTGATACTTGCGAATTGCACTAACATTATTGTTCAATATCAAAATCTGAGCTTCGGTTCTGTTGGTATCCTACTAGGTTTTTCGGACAATTCAGTCATTAATAACAATACCTGTTATTCGAATAATTATTATGGACTTTACCTATTCAACTCCATTAAAAATAATATTTACCACAACCATATAATTACCAACATTCGCCAAGCATTTGATGATGGTAAAAATTTCTGGAACAACAGCCACCAACAGGGTAATTATTGGTCCGATTATTCAGGCGTTGATAACGGTGCCAATTGGCGTATAGCTGGTGATGGGATAGGTGATACCGAAATCCCTCACCAAATACTGGACTATTATCCATTCACCAAACCTTTTGGTTGGTTATTACCAGGCACTCCAATTTTAACTGACCCTGGGGAACTTAATTCGGATGGTGATTACCCACTTTCATGGAACCCCACATATAGAACCACGGGTTATATTTTAGAAGAGTCCCAAAATGAATCATTCAATAGATCTACGGTGGTCTATATGGGCTCAGAGACTATATTTGATATAAATAGCCAACCCAATGGTACTTATTATTATCGCATAAAAGCTTATAATTTGGAATACGACAGTGATTGGTCTAATATCGTCAACCTCAGTGTCGATTGGTTCCCGGACATTCCACATAATTTCATGGTCTCGATTTATCCCGAGGGTAACGCGCTTGATCTATATTGGGACCCCAATTTAGTGGACACCATAGAATATCAACTTTATAGTAATCACACGGGTAGTTGGGAACTTCTTGCAAATATACCGCATCCGCTATATAGATACAACCATACCGAATTAAATAATGGAGAGCATTATTATTATCGTATCCGCGCTCGTGATACTCGAAATCAAATCTCAAATTTTTCAAAGATATTAGCTGCAGTGCCGCATGACTCTGTGGCACCCGAAGCACCCGGGGGATTTAGTGCCGATGCTATTTCTGATCGTGAGATACTCCTCTCGTGGGCTGCTAACCAAGAGCCAGACCTTGAAGGATATTTAGTCTATTTGAACGATACAAACAATACGAACAATATCCCAGCAGAAGAATTTCATTTGATCCATACCATATTTGGCAAGAAGACGTCATATACTGTATCTGGTCTTACCGAGCAAGTTTCATATCATTTCAAAATCAAGGCATTTGACGAGGTGCCAAATAACTCCACATTCTCCAATTTCGCCTCGGCAACTACACCCGATGAGCTGCACCCGATCGCCCCTATTAATCTCACGGTTTCAAACGCAACATACACTAATCTTACAATAACTTGGAACGCCAGTTTGGAACCTGATGTGGTTGGGTACATACTTTTTAAAAGTTTATCCTTATCAGATCCCTTTATTCCCGTTAATTCGGAACTCATTAATGAAACTTATTATATTGATAATGGACTTAATGAATCTACAATTTATTATTATAAAGTAAAAGCAGTTGATGATGCTGATTTAAAATCACATTTTTCAGATTTAGCATATGGGATTACATTAATAGGCCCCCATCCTCCTGAAATTAATATCTCTATGCCTGATTTTGAGCTTTTGGAGGATACTTATGATGATCATTCGATTAATATGTATGATTGGTTTAAAGATATCAATTTGGATCCGTTAAGTTTCTGGTATGAAGATCAAAAGAATATAATGGTCACCATCCATCAGAATAATGGTACCGTGATTTTAAAACCAAAACCAAATTGGAATGGTGACCAAACAATTACTTTTTATGCCGCCGATGGAATTTTCACAATATCTGATTCCATTACTATTACTGTAACGTCGGTCAACGACCCACCTGAAAATGCAAATATCACTGCACCAAAAAATGGCATCCGGATCACAGACGGCGATCTTTTGGATTTTGAAGGCACCTGTTTAGATGTGGACTTGCCGTATGATGACGAATTAACCTTCCGCTGGTCATCCAGCATCGTTGACGAGATAGGAATGGGGGAGAGTTTAAAAGGAATCTATTTACCCGCCGGCAGGCACAATATTACTTTGGAAGTCACCGATAATTTAGGCGAGAAATCAAGTGCGACCATAGAGATTTCGGTAATGGAAGCATCAGAATCACAGAAAAATATTAATATTGGCCAAGATATTAATATAGTCATTCAGGGCATATTAATTATCATTTCAGTGCTTATTCTGGTTTTGATAGTATTAAGAATTACCCGGAAGAAAACACCTCAGGTACCGGATGAGAAGAAAGGAGAAACACAAGTTAAAACCACACAAGCAACAATAGAAAAATCCAAAAATGTTAGGGTAAATGTTCAACCACCAGTTAAATAAAAAAATGCAACGCAAAGTTAATAATAATAACGCATTTTTTTATTAACATTCAAAATATAATCGGGACCCTCAAAATTTCAATTATGTAAATGGACAACAAGCTGGGTTCATCTAAATTCCTATTATATATATGCAGTCACAGGAAGGCTAATAATTGAATGATAAACGAAAATTCCCAATTAAAATAATTGGTCTTGTCGAAGTCATTAGTCTAATTCTCATTATCATGATCTCCATACCAATTTTGCCCATAACTGAGGCAGCATTAAGCGAACCCAGAGATGAAAAGATCCTGCCGTATTTAGAAGTGGAAACCTGGGTATATCCGACCAAGATTTATAAATATGGCGAGCCTGAAACACCCAATATTGCAAATGTAATGTTAACGGTCCGGGGAAAAGGTGACCCCGTCAATGCTGGAGAAGGCATAGACACTGCCGATATTGTCTTCGTTGTAGATACCACGGGTAGTATGAATGAAATATCTGATGTTCAAAATAAAATAGATGAAATAGTTAAGGATATAAAAGCTAATATTACCGATGTCCAGTTCGGTCTAGCGAGTTATCGTGATCATCTGGGGTATTACGACGACGGTGAATACGCGGCTAATTATGGTAGTTCTGGTGATTGGCCCTTTAGAATAGAGCAGGATCTCGCTAAAAACTCCCAAGATTTCGAGGATGCGGTGGATGGTTTATCTAAAGGTGGTGGTGGTGATACACCCGAGGCGGTGGTTGATGCGATCTACCACACAACACATAACTTTACCTGGCGCGGTGGTGATGTGGCTAAGATCGCACTGCTTATGGGTGACGCTCCAGGACATGATTCTGATAATGATTATGGTAGTTGGGGTGACTATCCAAGTACGGGGAAATGCCCGCATGGTCATAAGATGGTAGATGTAGTGTCAGACACCGCAAAAAACAAAGTTATCTGGGCAACGATAGGAATGGGTGATACTGAAACGACCAATACCGTGGGCTGGGCTCAATGGAATTACCTGACTGAAAAAACCGGTGGTAAATATAGAGCACTCGGGGCAGAGGATATTACCGAATTAATAGTGGAACTAATAGGAGAAGTGGTGCCCCTGATCTATACCGCCGGTGAGAATGCAGTAGTCACATTAGTCTTACCTTCATATATAGAAATAATTGAGGATACCATTGACCCTGCACCACCAAGTTATTACAACGAAACTACATATATCTGGGAGCTGGAGAAAGTCAATATCGATGGAAGGAAGACCATTTCATTTGACATCCAAGCCACTGAAGCAGGATTAGCTAAATTATTATATGGCCATCCAGAAACAGAACTACAATATTTAGCCTGGAACGGTACACTCTTTGTTGTCCCTACAATTGTAACATTTCCAAAAACCACGATAGATGTTTTATGTAAGAACGAAACCGCACCACCGACTTCTGCAATACTCCAGCCGAAAAATAACAAGTTCTATAATAGTATGAACACCATATCTGGCATAGCGTCTGATAACACGAATGGCTCGGGCGTAAATAAAGTGGAAATCTCCATTCAAAGGCTTAATAATAATTGTTATTGGGACGGCAGTGATTGGCGTGTAGAAGACGCCTGGCTGGTTACTTCGGGTACCACTATATGGGATTTCGATTCGAGTTTTATAAGATGGTCTTCGGATACACAATACCGAGTTGAATCTCGAGCCATTGACTTCGTATCCAATATTGAGATCCCAACTAACGGGATCGTATTCAACATTGACATGGAACGCCCATGCTCTAATATAGATATTCCAATCGATAATACTTTTTTAAATAACTTAAATCTCATCTCTGGCAGTGCATATGATCTTGGTGGTGCGGGTGTTTACACGGTAGAAATAAGTATTAAACAGACTAATAATACCGGATATTGGGATGGTATCGGTTGGAGTTCTGGTAAACGCTGGCGGAGCGTCTCGGGAACAAATGAATGGTCAGATAATGTCTCCTGCGTCAAGTGGGTAACCGATACTAATTATACAATTTACTCTCGAGCAATTGACAATGTCGGAAATATAGAACTCCCTGGGATTGGAAAAACATTTATGTACGATAATAAACCTCCCGAGGGTTCAATCTCGATCAATGCTGGCGATAAGTTCACCAAAACGTCCGAGGTGGTATTATTCATTCATGCCGAAGACTCAGGGTCAGGAATCGATCAAATTGCATTTAGCGATGATAATCTAACTTGGAGTTCCTGGGAACCGTTCATTCGACAGAGGTCATTTACCCTCCCACCCGAGGATGGTGAGAAAACCGTATATTTCAAAGTAAAGGATCTCGCGGGAAATATCGCCGAACCTGTTTTTGATACTATAATTCTGGATAGTACACCACCGGCGAAGCTAGCGATCAATATCAATAAAGCGGCTGTATACTCAAACAGCACACAGGTCGAGTTATTTCTCTATGCAATAGATTTGTTATCTGGACTAAATGAAATGTGCTTCAGCACGGATGGAATCGAGTGGTCCGACTGGGAAGCATTTGAATATTCAAAATTTACAGAACTTCCAGCCAGTGATGGTGAAAAAATAATTCATCTTAAAGTGAACGATATGGCAGGTAATATCGCCAACCCCGTTTTTGATTCGATTATCCTGGATACCACACCACCTCATTCGGTCTCTTTTATAATAAATAACGGTTCAATGGAGACGAATTCGACAATAACCTTTCTTAATAACACTGCATATGATGACCTCTCCGGTGTATACCAGATGTCATACAGTATCGATGGTGAAAACTGGACAAGCTGGGAACTGTTTTTAAATGAAAGGTTCTTTAACCTCACACCCAGTGATGGTGAGAAGACCATTTATTTCAGGGTTATAGATTTGGCTGGTAATATCGCCAAGCCCACAACCGGAACTATCCTTTTAGATACCACTTTACCGGTGCAAGAGGTTCCGGTATCAAAAAAGGCAACATCAAAATCAGAGTGTTGGATCATTTATCTTATAATAATTATCGTGATCATTACAGTGCTGATCTTGATGTGGTTTAGAAAACGCAGTAAACGTGTTCGCCGTCCCAGACATCTAAGCTCGATCATACCGAAACCGGTAGCTTCAAGTGCACAAGTTACTGCCCGTGAACCAATAACATCAAAACTACCGGGAAAACTCAAAGGAGTTGAAGTTTCTCCGTCACCAGCCCTGGCACCATCACCGGCGGGGGCGGATGCGACCATTAGTGTACACCTCCCCGCCGCAAGAGCGATTTCGGCAAACATACGACCGGGTACTCTACCGACTCAACCAATGGCTTCCCCCCCTGGCTCGCAAGGTGCACAGCCGCCACAGCTGCCACCGCCCGCTATGGAACAAAAATCATAGATTCATAGGTATCGTTGGCATCGATCGCACCACCATCGTTGATGGTCCTCTACCCATCTGATGGCGGAACCACAACTATTACAGCGCGGTGCATCCCGTAACGAAGATTCAAGGTTATCAAAGAGTTGGTTCAAACTATCTTTTTGTTCGGACGCATAACGGTTACAATAGTCACAATACCATTGGTTATACTCTGCCACCCAGCGCAATGGTGCCCCGCATCTAGAACAAGGGTATGACGGGCTTGACATGGGAGTGTTAAACGAATTTTGAATATTTAAGACTTATTTAAACAGAGAATTCCATCAGTTTATTGATTGATGGTGGAAATGGAATTCTCTATTAAGTTCAATGGATTTGAGAGACCATAAAATTTTTCGAAAAGCGTGGTGCAGGCACGCTTTTTGACATGAACTGATTGTCAAATTTTTTCAACAATGTTAATCTGTTTTTTCGATCGGCTCTTGAGTTTGATTTGTACCGGGTTCTTCAGACACATTTTGTGATGTTCGAGATATGGTTGCAATTGGCACCGGTGTAGTCTCCCCTATCTCGTTCTCCATTCCAGTTATTTTACTCTGTGTCGGCGGCAGCTGCGGCGTCGGTTGTACCCGGGATACCTGGGGTAACTGGTTGCCGGTCACTTCCGGAACTGGTGCCGCACTTAATTGTGAAGCTTCCTGTACCGGTGCTACTGGATCCGTACTTTCAGCGGCAGGCATGGTTGTCTGTATGTTCTGCGGAACTTCTGGCGTGGTCGCCGTGGTTGATGATTGTACAGCGGTAGTGCTTGGTGTTTGCGGACCGCCGGGCGGGTCCATCGTCACAGGCTGTAGTATTTCTTGTTCCGGGATACCAGGAGATGCAAATTCATCATTTTCCTTTTGTGCTTTTTTTCTTTTCGTTATGATTATAGCAACTGCTAGTAGGACTATGATCACAATAATTAAAATTATTACGATCCCCAGTGTTACAGAATCAAAACCACTAGTTGCTGAATCTTCTTTTCTTACCTTGATCGTGAACTCGAGTAATGTATGCTCCTTACCATCCGAGACATTGAGTGTAATAGTGTGTTTACCAACTTGATCTTTATTCGGCACCCAGGTTATCGTACCAGTTGAGTTGATCACCATGCCGGCTGGCGCGTTCTCCAGTCTAAAGGTCAGAATATCTAAAATATCTGGATCATTTGCTGCAACCTGGTAGCTAAATTTCTCGCCAACCATAATGGTCTGCTCGGGTATTGCTGTGACTTTTGGTTTATTATTTTTTGAGGTCACTTCGATCTCAAACGTCTGTAACACGAATAACTTGCCATCGGATACTTTTACGGTTATCGTGTGCTTCCCAAGTTGATCTTGGCCTGGTGTCCAAAGAATGACGCCTGAATCTGCATCAATGAGCATATTCTTTGGGTGCTCGACCAAAGAGTATTCCAAGATATCATCGTTATCATCTTCTGCTAGAACTTCGTAACGATACTGCTCACCAACTGCAGCGCTCTTGATAGGTTCGCTGGTGACCACAGGTGCAATATTCAATATGGCAGTCTTAGATACCTGGAACCACCATATACCACTCGAACAATGGCCAGTGGACACGCCGTCATCAGGGATCACCATCCAATAATAGACACTTCCTTTTGTAAGACCCGTTGTCAAGTATGATTCGTTCGTTTGCCCGGTTACTAACCGTGTGGACGCATCGAGTTCCTGAACCTTTGATCGAATAGAATGCAGATATACATCGTAATAGATCACCTCGGAATCCGGGTCCTCAGATGACAAGGTGAGGGTTGGATTTATCACATCTACCATGGAACCATTAGCCGGAGAAATAAGTGTGACTAGTGGAGCATAATTGGGAGGGGTGGTTACTTTTATATTGAATTCCTGTGTGTCCGATGCGTTGCTGTCACTGACTCGAACTATAACCGGATTATCGCCTATTTGGTCCGAATTTGGCGTCCAGGTGATCAAGCCGTAGTCTTCATTTATCACCATGTTATCCGGGTAGGTGTCAAGAGAGTATGTAAGAATATCTCCTTTGTCCACATCGGTTACATTTAATTGGTATTTATATGGATACAATGCAATAGCTTCAAGAATAGGCTCGCTGGTGATCACCGGCGCGTCGTTAACATTTATTACCGTCAGTATGAAGTTATGCAAATCGCTTCTTAGGCTCATATCCGAGACCATTACATTCACCCAGTAGACGCCCACATCATCGTTCGTGGGCGTTCCGGAGAGTACGCCGCTGGCACTATCCATTGCAAGAAATGATGTATTCGAATCCATGTGCCAGGTTATTTGGTCACCATGATCAATATCAATATCAACTGCTTCATAAGTGACTTTATATTCTTTATCTTCGAGAGCAGTTTCTATGTCATTTGTCAAGATTTTGGGTGGGTCATTCACGTTTATAACATACAGTGTAAAATTTGCCGCATCCCAGCCGCCGTTACCATCATCCACTGACACATTCACCCAGCATGAGCCCACATTGGCATTCTTTGGGATCCCGGTAAGGTTACCACAAGTGGCATTGATCCGAAGCCAGGATGCACTAGAAGCCAAGTGCCAGGTGATGACCCCTTGACCATCGTCGGTACTATTATAATCGATAGAATATTCCTGGTTTTGTACAGCAGTTAAAATATTCTCGGTGGTAATATCTAGCGGAGTATTATTAACTACCAGCGTAAAGTTGTGTTCATCGGAAAAGTTTGGCCCTCTTGAAATATTGATTCGTACCCAGTAATCACCAACATCACTATTGTCTGGTGTTCCTAATATATTGTGAGACGTTCCATTCCATTCCAACCAGGATGCATTGGTTTCAAAAAGCCAATTAATATTGGGTAGATCTATTGTAGAATAATATGCATTATATAATTCATCTTCTTGAGCATTGAGATTATCAATTAAAGGATAAAGAACAAGCTCTCCGACAAAAATCGCTGCATTTTTGGAAGGATCCTGTATCGAGGAGACAGTAATAATCTCAGCATTCAAAGCTTTTATCCAAT
>CBFDAW010000051.1:0-10063 GCA_965602865.1 uncultured Thermoplasmata archaeon | reverse complement strand
GATAACCCTCGGTGGGACTTGCAAGAGTGCTGCGAAAATAAGTAAAAAAAACTGGCTCGGATAGGGCTGAATCGCTTATCCGAACAATGCACCCAGACCCGCAGCGGCTTCTTCTTCGGAAACCTTCTTTTCTTCTTTCTTTTTCTTTTCCTTTTCCTTCTTCTCCTCTTTTGGTGCGCCTTTTTCTGATCTAGCGGCAGGCTCTGCAGCGCCTCCAGCACCACCAGGAGCGGGTACTGAAGCGGGTACCGAAACAGAAGTAGAAATCGCTTTTTCGATGTTTACACCATCTAATGATGCTGTTAAGGCTTTTATGCGTGTTGAGTCTGTTTTGATCCCGGCTGCATCAAGAACTTTTTTAATATTATCTTCCGATATTTCTTTTCCTGCTGAATGGAGAAGTAATGCGCTGTAGATATATTCCATTTTATAACCTCCGAATTATTAATCTTTATTAATTATATTAGTCGAATAATTGACCAAGTCCCGAGGCAGCTTCCTCCTCGGTAACTTCCTTCTCTGTCTCCTTTTTCTTTTCTTTTTCTTTGACTTTACCTTTATCTTTGGCTTTCAAACCCTTACCCTCATCCTTAACCGCTTCCGGCTCCTTTGAACTCGCGGTGGTAAGTGCTGCAGAACCGGTGCCTAACTTCGATTTTAGCTCATCATCCAGTGCCTCCGGGCTCATCCGGGAGGCTAACGATAGCATTTGGTTAACTCCTTTAGACATCATGAAATCGATCGATAATGGTGAGATAATATCTGCATTAAACACAAGATTCACGGCTCGACCGTGGGCGATTTGCAGCAATGGTTGGATCGTCGAAGTAGTTGGATAATTTATATTGAAAGCTAAATTGAACGCATTTTGGACACCCGATGAGAGTTTGTTGAAGAATTGCTGTAAATCGATATCCAAATCGCTTTTTTGATATATTATCCCGTTTTCAAAGACCGCCTGAAGATCTAAACCAACCGTGATCGGATATATCTCCAATCGTGTTAGCATCTGGGCAAGTTCGGCTGATACGGTCTCACCGGCTTTTACCACGGTTTTATCAGCTTTAATCACCACTTTTCCATGCTCGATGGCGGCGGGGATTCCCACACGTTGGAGCTCACCCACTATTGGCCCGGGTTTGAAAGCGGTCTCGCCCGATTTAATATCAACATCGTTCGGCAATACCTCTCCGCCTTTAACAGGTGCTGGTGTTTTGGATTCCTCCAATACCCTGAATAACTTGAATGGGTTCATATCAGTGGCTATCAGACCTACTTGACCGTCTAAGGTTTTCTCTAATTCTTTTATACCTTTCTTCTTCGTTTCCATATCTTTCAATGCCAGGGATAATAATTTCAGTTTGGAAACTCTAAATATTGCTTTATTACCAAGACTTTGTCGCATCTTTTGCAGCTGTGGTCCGGGGATTCCCTTGATATTCACTAATCCGATCACTGGGCTATCGGTCATGATTTGCAGCAGGTTATTAACTTCTGCTCCTTTCCACTGGGCTACATGTGCCATATAATGTCACCATTGATTTCTTTTTAATGATTTTTTATTAAATTCTATATAATTTTTACCGCGGGACCCATTGTTGTTTTTATATATATTGAATGTATATTCAATTTCCCGCGCTCGAGTTTGCTTTCCAAACGTTTGAGAATTACCTCCAGGTTATCTGCGATATCTTCTACCGTCATACTCTTGGTACCAACCGGTACATGGAATGTTTTGCGTTCTTTCGAGCGAAGACGAACTGTATTACGAAGATTTTTAATGATAGGTGTGGGATCTGCCTGCGGTGGGATTGGCTTAGGCATTTTACCGCGTGTACCCAGGTAAATCCCCAGCCGTTTACCGATTATTGGCATTAATGGTGCTTCTGCAATAAAAAAATCGTGATCAATAACCATTTGTTTGGCTTTTTTCTTGTCATCGACCAGAGTATCCAGTTCTTCGGATAATATGACCAGGTCTGCAGCTTTACGCGCTTTTACTGCAAGTTCACCACTGCCAAAAACTGCTATTTTAACATCTTTCCCCCGACCATGTGGTAATAATACTTCTTCATTTATCCTATTCTTTGGATTAGCCAGGTCGACATCCTTGAGATTTATGGCGATTTCCACAGACTCCAGGAACTTGCGCTCCTTCCCGGTATCCAACGCCTTTTTTATTCCTTCTATTAACTTTTTATCTGCCACATGACCACCAGATGTAGTTAGACAAGGTAAATGACCTCTCCTACATGGTTCTCCTATTGGATGAAGAATGAAGGTGGCTCAATACATTCATTATTTATTAAATTTTGGTATTAATTAAAAAAAAATGGGGGTGGAGGGCGATGAGAGAAAAAAAAACGATTGGGGGTGAGTTCGCCCTCCTTTTTTGGGGTGAGTGAAACATCTATTAATAGAACCTCTCAATATAAATAATTTTACCCTATTTTTTCTATATCGATAAAAAAATGTAAAAGAAATAGTCAATAACCGAACATTATTTCAATCCATTCTATAGACACGCATACCATCACCGGTAATCTCTACTGCCATCATATCTCTGATATGGTTAGTACCGCGCATCTTACGGATTCGCATCATATTTTTATATATCAACGGATTATCCAGTGGTTTTAAATAAAGAAGAACTACCGCATCTACCATATATGCTTCCAGGTCATGCTCGGATTCTGTTGATCTCTCACCTACAATTATTGTAAACACTTGGAGATTCCTAAGAGCGGTTAGGAAATCATAGAGGTACTTTCGATAATCAGATAGTGAAGAAAACAGCTGGGAAAGTGGTAATGGGTCAATGATCACCCGGCTCGCTTTCGTCTCGCGTACGATATCCGTAATTGCATCCAAGGCTTTTTTGGTGCCCATGGTCTGGATAGAGCTTCCAAGATCCCAAAATTGGATTTTACTATTCTCAATTAATCGGACATCATAAAAGGAAAAATTTGACATAAATTTTTTGATCATGAACACTGGCTCAGATACCCCCGTCATATATATTACGGTTTCCTCATTCTTGGCGCCAAAAAATAATGATTGCATCGCAAGCGTAGTTTTACCGGTTCCCGGTTCGCCTATTAATAATAATACGGATGGTGACGGAAAACCACCCTCAATTGCGTCATCCAGCCCAGGGATGCCCGTGGGGATTCTGTCTATCGGCATTGCCTTCATCCTCAATTAAGTTTTAAACTTGAATGAATGATTAAGAGATAAATATATCTTATTGGTGATATATAATTGATGATATATAATAGAGGGTATTTTATCATAATCGCTATTCAGAGATATTCCTGCACTTCTTGATCATCTCACCGATTAAGAACTAATAAGAAATATAAGCAATAGTAAATAAACTTTATTCTTTTATCAATGATTATTTTCGATTTTTCAATTCGGTGGAAATTACCTCACCCAAACGTTTGATACCTTCTCTAATGTTATCATCGGATTCGTTAGAAAAATTCAATCGCATTGTATTTTTTATATCACTGGTTGTAGAAAATGCACTGCCTGGGACAAAGGCTACTTTATTATCAATTGCCTTTTTTAATAGCTCTTTGGTATCCATACCATTTGGGCAAGTTACCCACAGAAATAGCCCACCGTCCGGAATTGTCCAAGTTATGCCCGAGGGTAAAAATCGTTTCATGCTATCTAACATGATATCACGCTTTTGTTTATACAGCTTTTTTATATGCTCTTTATGAACATCCATTAAATTCTGGTTTAAAAATTCTGCGATAATTGCCTGGGAAAAGACATTAGTGCAAAGGTCCAATGATTGCTTGGCGACTATTATCTTCTGGATTAAATTTCTCGGTCCGATGACCCATCCCACTCGAAAACCAGGTGAAATTGTTTTCGAAAATGTGCCCAGGTAGATCGTATTACCCTTATTATCCTTAGGTAAATCATGAGCGATAATCATATCTATTGGTTCGCCCGAGTACCGTAACTCGCCGTAGGGATTATCCTCTATTATATAGAAATCATACTTTCTGGCTAATTCAATTAACTTTATTCGCCGATGCAAAGGCATACTAACTCCCGTTGGGTTTTGGAAAGTTGGTACTGTATAGACAATCTTAATAGGGTCACCCTCGTTTTGGTGTTCAATCAATTTTTTCTCAAGCGCGTCAATGTTCATTCCGTGTTCGTCGAGTGGTATAGTGATTATTTTCGCTTCCACAAGGTTAAACACGCTTAAGGCACCGACAAACGTTGGATAAGAAACCGCTACCTTATCACCTGGGTTAATGACCACGAGACCTAAAGCGGTTAATCCCTGCTGGGCTCCCGCTACGATTATGATATTATCTAATTCAACATCGACATTATGCCCTCTCATACGCGCGATAATTGCTTCACGTAATTCGGGGTAGCCTTCGGTGGTACCGTATTGGAGAACCTCTGAATATTTATCCTTTAATAAATTATCTGCAATTTTGCGTAATTCAACATGCGGGAACGCCTTGGGGTTTAGCAACCCACCGGCGAAGGAAATTATATCTGGACGTTGTGTTAATTTAAGTATCTCTCGAATCTCCGAGGCTCGCAGTGCAGAACTGCGTTTGGCAATTGGATCATCCATATTTTTTCCCCCTATAGCTTATAGAATCTCAATGAGTTGAATTCGCGATATTATTTGAAAATTTCTTGAAAATTTCTTAATAAAAACATAAATTAGGGAAGGGGCAATGTACTTATGGGTTATTAAATTTTAGACAAAAAATTTCAATTTAGAGTAATCATTTTATTGGTTTTCCTATGCATTATGCTAATTCTTATTTATTTTATACAAATCAACCCTGGATCTAAAAAAGAACAACAACTGGAAAGACCTAGACGGATAATATTTACGGTTTTAGAACCAATCCAGGTTACTAATGACACTGCCCACCAAGAAAATGCTGCGATTTATGGTGACAGTATCGTTTGGCAGGATGATAGAAATGGGAATTGGGATATTTATATGTATAATTTAACGAAAAAAATTCGCCCGCTCCAACAAATTACATATTCTACAAATTCCGAGTATTTGTGTGATATTTTTCAAAATAAAATAGTTTATATAAAAAATGCTTTGAAAACAAAATTATATCATTCGCATTTTTTATATCTCAGAGGTATAAAATGAAGTATTTTATCCTATTAACGGAGGCATCTTCAGTGCCGGATGATCTACTTTTGCGCAGAACTCCATCAGTGCCTCTGAAGTGGTACAATCCTCCTCAGTGGCGATCTTGTCGAAGAACTCCGGGGTTTCTAACTCTTCGCAGCGTTTTTTCAGAGCCTCCGTCATAGCCTCCTTGAGCTCTTTCGGCATCCACATAATCCTATGAAAACCGCCATTAGCCCGAATGAATTTCTTGCTCAATATGAATTTTCTACCTACACCTAAAAATCCTGGCGTTTGCAGGCCGCCGCCAACGGAGCCTGCAAGAGTAGAGAACTTCATACCCAATGGTGTCATGCCCGGATGTTCTCGATTAACTACAATAAAACCTTGCATATCTGATGTCATACCTACTATGCACTCGAAACACCCGCACGAGGTCATCGGGTACTCCATTAGATCATACTGGTTGAATATATCCAGTTTACCTTTACTAAATTCCTTAACAGCTTTGTTTACGCCTACCCATTGCCCCCTATGCTCGTCGATTATATCCCCCTTTACTACCGGTTGATTCGGGCCTGTTGGTGAAAGCTGGTTAGAAGCTTTTGCATCCATCCAATTAATCGCACCGCATAACCCTATTCTCTCCGGGCTGATTATACATACATGATCAGGTGCAAATGATTGACATAATGTACAGGTATAAAATGTATCCACTGCTTCGTCGGTTAACCCTGCGATCTTCTTATCACGAGCCTCATAACTTTCCATTGCTTCTGGTAAACGTTTTTGTAATTCGTTCTCATCGGTGACAATGGTAATTTGTGCACGGTTCACAATAGCTCCAAATTCGCTGTGCATCATAGTGTAAAGTATTGTCCCAAAGTCCTTGAACTTGAACCCTTCCTTGACCGCATTCTTGCTTAGTCTGATCCAAACTAGATTACGCTGGCCGGTATGCCAGCCGCCTTCTGAAAAGTTGATAAATTGGTGTATTCTTCGTTCCAGTACGGACTCAAAGTCTTCAATCATCTTTTTGCCATATACCTCAACAAATATACCCAGATTTGTTTTTCCGCCTTCTTCCATCTCGTCCACATCAGGTCCGATCATGGTGATCTTACCATCCTCTATCTGGTCAGCCTCGCGCATCTTGCATAATTCGAATGCGAGAGTCTTAGCGGCGCCACCGGCTTCCACATAAGTTTGAGCTCTACGGACGGTTTCACCCTCGAACGCAGGACCATAGGCAACGGGGATATCAACGGCACCCATTTTTACTAACATGTCTCTGAGCTCAATAGCCGTCTGTACAATCTGGTCATAATCCTTCTGCACCACATATTTACCAGGGATCTCCTCGACATCCTGATCTGTAATAGTTGGTGAGCCATTGAATAGTACCGCAAACTCCGCCGCAACCTTGATGTCATCCAATGGTCCAAGTTGAATTACAACTACCTTTGGTCTCTTTGATAGGTATTCATAGATTCCCTCTCGATCACCGGGTTTTTTGCCGCCGTATACCATGGCTGCCCGGATGGCAAAGCTCAGAGCATGAATGGCTTGCGTGAATTCACCTATGCAAAAGAGCATTCTATCCAGACCTTTATTTTCGCCAATTTCGATACCGGCTTCTTTTATCTGTTGGATGATTTCAAAGGTGGGGATAATTAACATACCTTTATTCTGGGCGTCACGAATAATTTTCTTTAATGCCTTAGGATCCTTAGCCTTGCCAACCAGTGCAATCACACCCGGGATGGTATCATCTACAAATGCAATACCAAGTTCTCTTAGTATCACATCCGAAACAAACCCGGAATAATATGGATGGTCTTTATACGGGTCCGGCTCGTCTTTAATGTATTTTATAGCCTCCACGATTTCCGCAGCCATCATCGTTGCTTCACCTGACTGAACAGCGCCGTCATAGCTGATGTCATCCTCATTGATCTTACGCCTTACCTCGCCCAGGACCGACGGTAGCTCGCCCAACTTTGTAACCTTTTTACCTGTCCACGCCGTAATGCAAGGCAAGTTGTAACCTGTGTTTGGATACTCGATCTCCTGGTCGCGACCATGCTTGCGAATCGCCCGGCTTAATAAATAGTCTGCATATCCAGTTGCAATTACCGCACCATCAATAGCTTTTTTGAATAGTTGTTTCTGTGTGATAGGTTTGCGCTCTTCCACTGCCGTGGTACCATCCCAATACACGACATCTTCATCGGTATCGATGCCCAATCTCCAACGGCGATATTTGATTATATTCACTAATTTTCGAGCACCCTCGTGTGGGTCCGGCTCGAATATGAAGAAACCACCGTATACATCTTTAGCGGTCCTCTCAGCGATTTCCGTAATGATATCGCTCCCACGATGATATGCATATACACCCACATGTGTGGGCCAACCCGTGGCGACTAACCATGTTCCGATTACCACTGCTTTTTCGGTCATCGCCTCCGGTGCACTTGCCACGATTGGTATCTCATGCATGTCTACACCAAAAACATCAGCCAGTTCAGCGGCAAAGTGCTCAGGCCGTGAATTATCCACACATGAACCCATATGCAAAACCGGTGGTAATGGCCCGCCTAGATCAGTTTTTTCTCCGAGTTCTGTTAGAAATTGTTTAAGCGATTCTCCGCAAACCTCATTAGTATTTGCAGGGTCCATTAAACCATGCTTAGCATATGCCTGTGCAGCACAGCCCGTGGCTACTACTAAAATATTGTTCTTAAGCAATTCTTTTGCGACCACTACATGCGCCTCATCATGTTTCACCTTTACATTATTACAACCACAGACTAAACCTACTCCTTTAACTGTGCCATCTTTGATTTTATCGGCTAGGTATTGTAATGGGTTTTCTGCATTGAAATTTGCCAGGATCTTTTTTATAGCCTCTAAGCTAAAACCGCCTACCACATCGCTCTTAATATTTGGAATATGAATTTTAGTTGGAATGCGTTGTTTGTATGCATCAATAGCTATTCGCACGATCTCGCGCGCTGATTCAGCAGCACCTGCTTCTGTGAATTCAATATGCATGTCCGTCGGTATCCGGGTTATGGGCATAGTGGAGATCAACCGAGTATGGAAACATTGCGACCACCAACCGACGGACGGTGCTATACATTGATAATCTATTACCATTGCATCTACAACACCAGTCATGATCGCAAGTTCTTGGCATGCCATATTCGTAGCAATCGGTATGCCTCTGCGCATCAATAACTCATTAGCTGTACAACAGATACCTACTATATTGATTCCTTTGGCGCCAGCAGCTATTGCCTCATCCTTTAGTTCATCTGCCATGTCACAAATTACTTCGGATAAAATCGGATTATGACCATGAACAGCAATGTTGATATGATCCTCTTTGAGTGCACCCAAGTTTGCTTCGGATTTCACTATATCTGGTGTACCAAATAGACAATCTGATACCTCTGTGGATATGTTCTCACCAGTAATATCACCAAGTGCGCATTTGATCCCACCGAAAATGAGTGGAACGGCATCCGCATCACAGCCGTAATGCGTTCGATGCATTACCTCTGAAATATGTCTATCAATATTTGTAGGCATAACATCAAGGCTATCCGATAGAGCCATACGCTTTTTTGTCACCATCGAAGAGAACCAGCTGCACGGAACATCGGTTTGGCGTGAAAAATCATCCAGTACCATATTTGCTACCTCATGTGCAATTGCCATGACATCTTTACCCTCAGTCTCTACACCTACACGTTTTGCTACTTGTTTCAGCTTTTCTTCATCTTTAATTTTATAATCAGGTGCATGACCATCTAGCATATCATGAAAAACATGAGCTAAGTGTCTACCATGGTCTGAATGCGCGGCGGCGCCACCCGCCATCATACGTATTAGATTTCTCGCCACGATCGTGTAATCTCTTGCACCGCAGATCCCCTTCTTCGGCTCGTCACCAAATGGGTTAATTCGACAGGGGCCTTGTAAACAAATTCTACAACAAAGACCGAGTTCACCATAACCACATTGGGGTTTCATTTTCTCCTGGCGGTCCCAGAATGTATCCAATTTTTGTTCTTCAGCAAGCGCTAACATTTCATGCGCTGCCGGGTCCATCGTTACTTCCGAAGCTTTCTCAGCTTTAACCATTATATTCCTCCACTAATTAATTTAATTCTCCTAAACACATTTTGATCCTGAAAACCAAGAGTAATCGACTTAGAAAAAAATCAGTTAAACCTCCGCTTCACCTTCTTCTACTGCCAATGCTTCCGTATGGCATGAGGCAACACAAGCAGGTACTTCCAGATCCATACATAGGTCGCATCTAATTGGGACCTTTCTCTCCTCATCTTTGAATATTGCATCAAAAGGGCATGCTTCTATACAGCTCCAACAACCGGTACATTTTTCGTAATCGATCACTACTACACCGTTATCCTGTTTAGTGATCGCACCCTCTTCGCAGGCGTCCATACATTTCGGCTTTTTACAATGCACACATTTTCGGAGATGAAGTTTTGCCTTACGAAGTACTATATGTAGTCTAGATTGCGGTACTGGAAATTCATAATATACCTCTTCGATCGTACCGCCGTTTCCGTGTTTCTCGGCACAGGCTACCTCGCAGGTATGGCAACTTACACATCTATCCTTGTTTAACTTCACTTTTCGCAAGTTAATACCTCTTGGGATTATTTATTAGCATACATAAATATGAACAAATATGAATTTTATAATTATTGTTTGCAGTTGTTTTGGGTAAACTCATTTGCTATTTTAATTAAAAGTGATCCCGAAGTTTATGAGCACTTCTGATAGTTCTGAATCCTAATCCCTAGGTGAACGTAGTGGGGAATTATATTTTTATACAAATAAGTTTCTATTCAATTTTATTAGTATATAATTGTATCTAAG
>CBFDAW010000050.1:0-10121 GCA_965602865.1 uncultured Thermoplasmata archaeon | reverse complement strand
TTCATTTCAAGTGATGGAGAAAGTGTTAAATAAATACACGCAACTATATCCCTGATAAATTGAGTTCGCCCCCGGATTGAACTATTAAATCGCCATTTAGAACAATACTTTTATCTCTTATAGTAATGCTTTCATCGATTGTCCAATTTCCATCATTAGGCGGCTCGATCTGAGCATGGGCATTCGAGGAAAATGCCAAGGTTCCAATTAATATTCCCACTATTATAACTGTTCTGAGAGCCATCCTCAACATTCTGGCAACCCCTGAGCGTTTTTAGGCACTATAATGAATTGAGGTTTTACTATTTTATTATACCGGGCGGTATCCCGGGCGGATTTGGTATACGATTTCCAGATGAGGATCGGATTTGTGAAAGGGTTAGTATTAATAAAGCATAGGTAAGTTTGAACTTTATGCCATAAACAATTAGAAAAACCATCCAATATTCCATAAACAATAATAATAAATCGAAAATAGCATATATGTGGAATATTATTCACATGTAAGAATATAAGTTCCTCTTGATTTCATAATGAATGATAGAAACCGTTGGAAGCTTAAATGAACCTTAGATTATATCGTTCAATTAAATCGAACCCAATTGACTTCGGTGAAACACTGAGCATAAACCCTGGACTTTAACGGAAATAATCAAATTAGGGGGATGTTGGGGGTTTAAATCCTCTGAGGATATAATACCAATATTGGGAGGCATATAGAATGAGAAGTAGATTAGTTAGGAAAGGGTTAGTTTTTGGGATAGCATTATTAATGGTTTTTGTGGTCTTCGCTGGGATGCCGATGAATGTGGCTGCCGCGGGTGAATATAGCTCGTATTTTGCAGGTGGTACTGGTACTGTGGGTAATCCGTATCAGATTGCTAATGTGGATCAATTACAAAATATGAACTTGGACTTGGCAGCGCATTATATTATTATAAATGATATAGATGCCAGCGCAACATCGACTTGGAACAGTGATGGTGGTAGTAGTTACTATGGTTTTGAGCCCGTGGGAGACAATTTAAATGGATTCACAGGCTCCCTGGATGGACAAGGGTACAAAATAACCGGGCTTTATATAAATAGACCTTCCACTAATGGTATTGGATTGTTTGGAAACTTTGGAAGTGAGAGGGTTGTACAGGATGTATCATTGATAGACTGCCAAATCACTGGAAATGACTATGTCGGCGGGCTCGCCGGATGTGGTCCCTATGTGACTATCGACTGCTGCGCCACCGGTTATGTCAGCGGACATGACTATGTTGGTGGGCTTGTTGGAGTCGGGAGAATGTTATCTAACTGCCATGCTGGTGGAACGACCAGTGGAAACGAATATGTCGGCGGACTCGTGGGACGCAGTAGTTCTGGGGATATTATTCAGAAATGCCATTCAACAGGCGACGTCATCGGAACAAACAGGATTGGTGGACTCGTGGGATTTAACAAGGCCCAGGTCATTCACTGCTCAGCCATCGGTGACGTCAGCGGAAATGAATATGTTGGCGGGCTCGTGGGAGATAACAATGGAGGGGGTCCGTTCATTAGGTACTATGGTAATATCTCCAACTGTTACGCCACCGGAGATGTTAGCGGAACGGATCGGGTTGGTGGGCTGGTTGGATACAACCATGGCGTGGTCCCCAACTCATATGCCACTGGTAGCGTCAGCGGAAATGAATATGTTGGTGGACTTGTGGGATGGAACGTTCGACTCTGGCCTGCTGAAATTGGAGGAGTTGTTACTGATTGTTACACCACTGGCGATGTCGATGGAGTTGGTCACATAGGCGGGATCATTGGATTTAATTCTGGCCCGGTCTCCGACTGCTATTCCGAAGGAAGCATCTCCGGAGGGGGGGCGGTCGGTGGGATTATAGGAAATCAGGACTCTAATTTTGTCCTCAATTGCTATGCCACTGGGGTCATTAGCAGTTACGGTTGTGCCGGAGGACTCATTGGATATCATTTTTCTGGCAGGGTCGCCAACTGCTACTCCACGGCACAGGTGAGTGGACAATCAGATGTAGGAGGACTCGTAGGGTCGAGTGGCGTTGGTATAGTCTCCAACTGTTACGCTACCGGAAATGTCATTGGAGTATGGAACGTCGGTGGGCTCATTGGGGTCACGGCCTTGGTCTTCAACTGCTACTCCACTGGAACAGTGAATGGGATGTATCCTAGCGGAACTGGCGGGCTCATCGGTTCGGGCGGGGCATCCGACAGCTTCTGGGATACAGAAACCTCCACCCAATCCACAAGTTACGGTGGAACCGGAAAAACCACTTCAGAAATGAAAGATATTGCTACATACACCGATACTTCCACCATTGGTCTGGACATGCCCTGGGACTTTTCTGACGATCCCAACGACGATATCGGTTCAGAAGATATTTGGGATATGGACAGTGCGGTAAATGATGGGTATCCATATCTGGGATGGCAGATAACCGAAGATGGAGGGAGCAATACAAGGCCGGTCGCAGTTGATTATTATGTGGAATTTGATGCTATTCATTGCTTCTATGGTTTCTACGCCCCTGGTAGCTCTTACGACCCTGATGGAGATCCGATAGAAGTTACCTGGCAAACAACCCCTGCTCAACATGGAACCGTATTTGGCCCCATAACGAGAGGAAATGATCAATATTTCTACTATGCTCGAGATGTTGGATATGCCGGGATCGATAGTTTCACCTACAATGTATTCGATGGACAGGATTACTCAAATATGGCTACCGTGACAATAAATGTCAAATCGATTAATGATCCACCTATGGCAGATGCAGGAGGCCCATATGCAGCATACACAGGTGTTGATATCACCTTCGATGCCTCCGCCTCTATCGATCCTAATGATGATGAGCTACAGTATCGCTGGGACTTCGAAAATGACGGAACTTGGGATACTAGTTATTCCACAGAACCAACTGCTACGCACTCGTGGTCAACAGATTTTTCGGGTACTGCAAAGGTCGAGGTTTTTGATGGTGAGCTAACAGATATAGATACGGCAACGATAATGGTTACTAAACCATTCGCAGGAGGAGACGGGTCTTTAGAGAATCCTTATCTGATTTCAAATGTGCTTCAATTACAAAATATGAATTCGGAGCTGGAGGCGCATTATATTATTATAAATGATATAGATGCCAGTGCAACATCGACCTGGAACAGCGATGGCAGTGGTGGTTACTATGGTTTTGAACCTATAGGTGACAGTGATAATCGGTTCACCGGTTCACTGGATGGCCAGGGTTACAGTATCACAGAGCTTTTCATTCATAGACCCAGTGAATACAATGTCGGTTTGTTTGGATATATAGATACAGGCGGATCGGTCATCAATGTCAATTTGATAGATAATGATGTTCATGGACAGGAATCTGTGGGAGGACTCGTAGGATTTAACCTAGGTACGGTAAGCAACTCATATACAACAGGAGATGTAGGAGGACTAGATATTGGCGGTGGGCTTATAGGTATAAACCAAGGGACGGTTAGTAACTCATACTCAACCGTAACCTATGTCGGTAATCATGGCGGTGGACTTATAGGAAAAAACCTAGATACTGTGAGTAACTGTTATTCAACAGGATACGCAATTGGTAACCTTTATGTTGGTGGACTTATAGCAGAAAACCAAGGAACGGTTAGTAACTCATATTCAGCGGGAGTCGTCTTTGGCTCTGAATATGCCGGTGGGCTAATAGGAGAAAACCATGGGACGATAAGTAACTGCTACGCAATAGTAAATATGAACGAAGCAATTGATTTTACCGGCGGACTTATAGGTTACAATTACGGAGGGCAAATCTCAAATTGCTACGCGACTGGCATTATATTCGGCGGACGTGAATATGTTGGCGGACTTTTTGGATACAACTACGGAGGTATGGTCTCGAACTGTTACTCAAATGTAGTCATCTCGGGAACAGATCAAGTCGGCGGGCTAATTGGATCCAACTACGAAGGGGAAATCTCAAATTGCTACGCGACTGGCAGTGTAAGCGGAACTAATTCTGTTGGCGGACTTATTGGCCACGGAGACGCAAGCATGGTCTCAAACTGCTTCTGGGACACCGACACTTCAGGACAATCCTCAAGTGCTGGCGGCACCGGTAAAACCACCGTAGAAATGAAAGATGTAGTAACATACACTGACACTGACACCGTCGGTTTAGATTCACCCTGGGACTTCGTAGGCGATCCGAACGATGATACAGGTTCCGAGGATATCTGGAACATAAACGAAGGAGTAAACAATGGCTACCCATATTTTACCTGGAAGATAACAACGGCATTTTCAAGCTGGGAGACACCTGTAACCTTCAGGTCGGGGGTATATTACGAGGCCATGCATACTGCTGATGTGGACGGCGACGGCTTGGTTGAGCTACTAGCTGGAAATTGGGCTACAAATAGGGTCGAAGTGTGGGACTATGATACATCCACAGAGACCTGGTCAATGGTGAACGAAATACAACAGTCCTATAGTATCCGTGGGATAACCTCCGGCGATTATGACGAGGACGGTGATATAGACATCGCCACAGCTATTAGAGGCAATGGAATCCATATCGCATTTAATCAGAACCCAGGATGGTCATCATTGGCACATATCAATTCAGAATACGGTTGGCTTGTGACCACCTCTGATCTGAACAACGATGATCACCTAGATATCCTTGGTTCACAGATCCAACACCAGAGGATTTATTACGGTGACGGTTCCGGCAATTTTGAAATGGACCATAATCCAATAGGATTGGATGACGGCGAACCCACACCATCTTTGCCCACCAAGGGGTTCTTTTCTACAATAGATCTGGATAACGACGGTGATTTAGACCTTACCGGTACATGGTTTCAAGGTGGCTGGGGCTACTATCCAAATGACAGGATGGATTATTTCCTACGTGGGTTCATCAACAATGGCAACGATGAAACAGGAAAAGTGAGCTGGGGAGCTAGTGAAAGTGAAGTTCTGGGTTTCAAGTCAGGTTCAGCGGATGGGTCTGGATACGGACCCAATATATTGTTCACCCCAAGTGGTTATGGTGCTGGCGACGTAAACGAAGATGGATACATAGATATAGTTGCCAAAAACCTAAATGCGGAAACCTTAGTGATTCTTTTAGGCTACGAAGATTCCACGGGTATGCTCAACTGGCAAGAGACTACTGTAGATACACTGGAAAACGTCATCTTTAGCCTGCCGTACCGCGATTATCCGGCAAGGTCGAATTGCAGGTTGACCGATATCAATGGAGATAGTCATTTGGACATTATTTGCAGTGGTTTTAATCAATATGACGGACTTACAATCTATTACGGTGATGGTACTGGTGGTTTTACTAAATATGATAGGTGTTTGGAATATGGATTGAACGCGGACGGTCAAAGTTCTGCGATTGGTGATTTTAACGGTGATGGTCTACTGGATATGGCCTTGCCGCGATATACCACTGGTGGTGGTGATTCCGGTGACGGCTTTGAGGTTTGGTTACAATTCGGCAATAATCCACCCGAAGCAGATGCAAACGGCCCATACGAAACAGCTGAAGGCTCTGAAATAACCTTTGATGCTTCAGGCTCCAGCGACCCCGATGGCGATGAATTACAATACCGCTGGGATTTCGACAACGACGGCATCTGGGATACTGAGTATTCAACAGACCCAACAGCCACTCATACCTGGTTTGATGATTACACGGGTGAAGTAGCTATTGAAATTTTTGATGGCGAATATACAGATACAGATACCGCAATTGTGACGATAAATAATGTTGACCCTGAATTAACATTATCTGGACTATCAACGATTGATGAAGGTTCAGTTTATACTCTTGGTTTAAATTCATATGACCCCGGTGATGACACTATCACAGAGTGGGAGATCGCCTGGGGTGACGGTACTGTTGAGACAATTCCAGGTGATCCGTCTTTTGCGACTCACACATATGCAGATGGACCGAACGGTTATACGATTTCTGCCAAGGCGTTTGATGAAGACTGCCTGCTAGGGTCTGAGAACACGCTGATAACTGATTATGATAACCAACGAATAATAGAGGTTGATCGGGATTATAATATCATCTGGAAATTAGAAGGTCTGAAAAATCCTATTGATACAGAGCGATTGGATAATGGAAATACCTTATACTCGGAAGCTGACTGGTACGGCACACATGGCCATATAACCGAGATTGACAGCACAGGCGCTGTGGTTTGGGAATATGATACAGGTTTGAACATACCCTATGATATAGAGCGCCTACCGAATGGAAATACGCTCGTCGCTGATCAGCATAACAATAGAGTGTTTGAGGTCAATCATGCCAAAACTATAGTTTGGCAGGTGGATACAAACCTCAAGAACACGGGTATAACATATTTACATTACCCGGTAGATGTCGAGCGCCTGGACAATGGCAACACATTGATCGTGGACATGTACAACGACCGCATAATCGAGGTTGAACCCGATTTTGATGTGGTCTGGGAAACGCCATTTGTTGGCTATCTCACATATCAAGACGCCGAGCGGCTGGACAACGGTAATACAATAATATGTTCATCTTCACCTGGTTTAAGAAAGGTGTTTGAGCTTGACAGCGGTTATATTGAAAAATGGTCAGAAACAATATCGACATATCCCACAGATGTCGAGCTCCTTACAAATGGTAATTTACTTATCGCAGATGGTATGGGCGGTAACCGTGTATTTGAAATTGACAGGGATGGTACGATTATCTGGGAACCCACTGGTTTGGGGTTGAACTATCCTTATGATGTGGAACGCGTCCCAGGATCGATCCTACCATATGATGCATCTAATACCATCGAATTAACTGTTAACAATATTGCCCCTTCGGTTTCTGCAGGAACTGACCAAAGTGTAAATGAAGGCGATACCGTTACATTCAGCGGCAGTTTTACAGACCCAGGTTTAATAGATACACACAGTATCGAATGGGATTTCGGTGATGGAAATATCGCTCTAGGGACATTGACCCCCACTCATGAGTATGGTGATAATGGAGAATATCCTGTTACCCTAACGGTTACAGACAAAGACGGTGGAGTTGGTATTGATGATATAATGATAACCGTGAATAATGTAGCCCCTGATGTTGCTGCCGGCTCCGACCAGACGGTTTCAGAAGGAGAAGTTGTATCTTTTAGCGGTAATTTCATTGATCCTGGTTGGTTAGATACGCACAATATTGACTGGGATTTCGGCGATGGTAACACGGCTTCGGACATATTGAATCCCACCAATGTATACGGTGATAATGGTGTGTACACGGTTGAATTAACTGTGACAGATGACGATGGCGGGACCGATTCAAATCTATTAACTATTACTGTATTAAATATCGCGCCCTCAGGCGGCATAGTAGGTATATATGCGGGCTCTGAGGGTGAGGCAATATCCTTCAGTGGTACAGGCACAGATATTGGTAGCGATGATCTGACCTTCAAATGGAACTGGGGCGATGGTATTACCGACACAATTACGACGTATTACAACAATGGCCTCTCCGCTGACCCCAACCAAAGCCCAGGTGGAACCCGACCATTTTCAAAAACTGATACAGCCAGCCATATTTACACTGATAATGATGAATATACCGTAACTTTGACCATCACTGACGATGATGGCGATTCGGACGCTTACAGTATAGTAATCGATATAACCAATATACCACCAAGCATAAACCCATTTGGACCTTACACGGTAGATGAGGGATCAATTGCTACTGCCACAACTACAGCTACTGACCCGGGTGCGGATGATCTTAAATTCACCTGGAGCTTCCAGGTTGGGCCAACAATCATCAATCAATATTATTCAGGTGGAGTCTCTCCAGTTTCTGAAACCGACGGCGCAAGCCACACTTACGGCGATAACGGTTTGTATGATTTAGACTTAGTCGTGGAAGACGATGATGGCGGTACTAATGCTTATTCTACATCTATTACTGTGAACAATGTTGCACCCACCGTTACTGCCGGCTCCGACCAAACAGTGAATGAGGGAGAAACTGTGTCTTTTATTGGAAGCTTTACGGACCCCGGTTGGCTTGATACGCATACAATCGACTGGGATTTCGGTGATAGTGAATCTGCAACAGGAGCATTATCTGCTACACATGTTTACAAAGATAATGGTGAATATACGGTTACTTTAACAATAACAGATGATGATGGAGGAGTTGGCATTGATATATTGACCATTACTGTAAATAATGTAGCGCCGACGGTTTTAATTGACAGTATGATTCAACCATTCCCTGAATTCATATTCCCCACGGATGTCCTTGAATTCACTGGAAGCTTTACTGATCCTAGCATATTGGACACACATACAATCGAATGGGACTTTGGTGACGGAACATCTATCGTTACGGGCACATTAACACCAACACATGCATATCTTGATGCCGGTGAGTACATAGTGACGTTAACGGTCACTGATGATGATAGTGATTTTGGTACTGATACGTTTAATATAATTGTCGAGAATCCAATGGATGTAAGTGAGGGAGTGATAGACGATCTCAAAGAGCTGGAAGTACCACAGAAAGCAGAAAAAGAAGTTAACAACGCTATAAAGGATATTGAGAAAGCCATGGATGAATTCGAAGAAGGCGATTTCTTAAAGGCATTTGACAAATTAGAAGATGCAGTCGATGACCTGATGGATGCGCAGGATGACGGTGCGGATACGCATGAGGTAATCGATGCTATTGTGGATTTAGTGCAGGGGATAGTTGATCAATCCATGGATAATACCATTGAAATGATAGGTGAAGATGACAAGAATGTTATAAAAGCTCAGGAGAAATATGACAAGGCACTTGAATTACTGGAGGACGGGAAATTCGATAAAGCGATCAACCAGTTTGAAAAGGCATATAAACAGATCATGAAAGCCCATAGCAAATATGTTCCTGCGGGTTATATGGACGATCTTGAAGAACGGTTAGTGGCTATCCAGACGCTAAAAGAAGGAGATATCTCTTCAAAAGCATTAAAGAGTCTTAATAAAGCAGAGGACAAGCTCGAAGACGCAATCGAAAAAGCATCTGAGGGCAACCTAGAAAAGTCGCTGGATAAGCTCGAGGATGCAATTGGTCACCTGGAAGATGCCGAGGAACTTGGTGTCGAGACGACCGATTTAATTGAGTCAATTATGGAACACATTCAATATGCAGTTTACGAGAAGATAGCAGATGCTGAGTCCGTGTTAATGGATGCAAACGACAAAGATATCGAGAAAGCGTGGGAGTTTTACAATGAAGCATTGGACCTTTGGGCAGAGGGTAAATATGAGAACGCAATTAATAAGTTCGAACGAGCAGTTGATAAAGCCGAGGATGCATTGAAGGATTAAAAAAGTGGCTCTTTTCCAATTTTTGCACAATCGTTGGTGAGATCGTTACGATTTATTTGTATAGATAATCACTGGCGGGAAGTGGGAAAATCCTAACGAGCCCTCGTACCAACGAGTAATTTTAATGACCTCTCTTTTGCGTTTTTAATAGGAGGATTATATTGATTTTTAATTGCTGGGTAAAATCCAAAGCCCAAAATCCAAAATCAAAAATTAATACCAAACTTATAAGGTAAATTTTTTATTTATAACCATCTATAGATTTAAAATTTACCTACCAGTATATTGAAAAATCATTTATTATAAATTTTCAAAATACTGTACAGAAAATTTTAAGATAATAATTATCCTAAAAGGGGAAAATTTTCCTGCCCTAAAATTGTGAAAATTATATGCCGATTTCGTTCACAATATTAGGTCCCAAGAGTCGAGTAGCGCGGGGGAGTTTCACCCCCACGCCCTCACGGAACCGGACGTGAGCCTCTCGGTTCATCCGGCTCTTATATTTGAAGCCGGCTCCGAGGGTTCTACCCTCATCTCTTGCACAGCTTCGTGACGCACACAAACTTCTTCCTTTCTTTTACTGAGCTTTGGCCTTTGGCCTGGCTCGGTGCGCTGGCTCTCTGGCTTTAATTCAATTATAATATAAACACCAGCTCGCCTGCTCCCTCACAAGTCCGGCCCTTAAACCATTATCACCCTTCGGGGATAAAGC
>CBFDAW010000049.1:0-10159 GCA_965602865.1 uncultured Thermoplasmata archaeon | reverse complement strand
CAGGTGTCTTACTTTTACGGTCCTTGACAAATTCAGTTGCCGTCATCAACCCAAGCCCGCGAACATCGCCGATGATCTCAAATTTATCATAAAGCTCGTGGAGTCGTTCCATAATTATTTTTCCAAGTCTGGCAGCATTCTCGACCAGGTTTTCTTCTTCCATGACTTCAATAGTGGCTATAGTGGAAGCACAAGATATTAGGTTACCGCCGTACGTATTCGAATGCGCCCCGGATACTCCAAAATCCAATTCTGCTTTTGCAACTATTGCACCAACGGGGACGCCTGAACCCATACCCTTTGCGAGTGTCATAATATCAGGGATTATGCCAAAATGTTCGCAAGCGAATAATTTCCCGGTCCTGCAGAACCCCGCCTGGACCTCATCATCGACCATTAAAATGCCATGTTTTTTCATAATTTTTTCGAGCTCCGGTATGAACTCTTTTGGCGGCACTATATACCCCCCCTCACCCTGGACGCATTCAAAGAACAATGCTGCCACCTCCTCGGGTGGTAAAAATGAATTAAAATATATCTCATCTACGATTTTCGCACACCACAGATCGCAATCAGGGTATGTTAGATGGTATGGGCAGCGATAGCAATTTGCATATGGAATATGCGTCACACCCGGTACAAGAGGCATGTAACGATTCCGGTGTACCGTTTTACTGCCGGTTAACGATACGGCGCCCATGGTCCTACCGTGAAACGCACCGATAAAACTTATAAAGCGTTTTCGTTCCGTTGACCACCGGGATAGTTTAATCGCCGCTTCAACAGATTCCGCACCACTATTTGTAAAAAACACCTTTTTATCAAAATCTCCCGGAGTGATCTCGGTTAATTTCTTCGCAAGTTTCGCTTGCGGTTCGTAATAGAAATCGGTACCTGCAAAATGCATTAATTTTTCAACTTGTGCTTTGATTGCCGCAACTACTTTAGGATGGCAATGGCCAAGGTTAGTAACACCGGCACCACAAGTGAAATCCAAGAACGTATTTCCGTCCACATCTGTAACCAGCGCACCTGTGGCATGAGCGGCGGCAATAGGTGAGCCCTTTGTAACGGTCATTATATATTTTCTATCCTCTTCGATTATTCTTTTAGCATTCTCACCGGGCGGTGTGGTCTTGATATTCGGCACTTCGGACATATTTTCACCTATGAAGATATTTGATTATAATTGAGAATATTTTTTAGAGTAAATAAATACAACCAGAATAAAAAAATATTTTGATAAATCTATTTACCTACTTGAGGTGTAATAGCTATCTTGATTAAAATCATTTCTATACCCTTTTAATTTTCTTTTTGGGCGGCGGAGTATCTAAGATTATTACATCATTACTCTCTAATATCTGAAAAAAAGCCGCAAGACGGGGATATAAGGGCTCCACAGCTTGGTCGAATTGAATTTTTAGAATTTCTCCTATCTCCTTTACCGTTTGCTTACCATCACATAACTGCCAGACCGCCGTGCCGTACTCGTCAAGATTTATATTATAAGTATCTTTGATTTTTAATTTATCACCTAAACTTTTTCCTAACTTGGTATCAAATCTTGACTTTAGAATCCTAATTAGCTCAGGGTTTTTTTCTTGCTTTGTCCATTTACAGTTTCGAATTGGGATCAATGTAAGTAGATTTTTTGGTTTCTTCGATTTAATCTTCGGCTTATTAGAAGTACCTTTCGAACCCCGAGGTCTATTTGGTTTTTTTCTTACCTTCTTAGTCTCATTTCCGACCAAATCGCTTGACATAACCTAAAGTATCCCCAAGCATCGATTTGATAACCAATTTAAGTTGAGTAAAGGTCATAGTTTGAAGTATATTTCTTAATAATACATAGATTAATAAGATCATTAAATATCCAAATACCAGCAACCCCGGCCACCAAGCGGACTCGCCAATTAATGGCAAATCTATCCCACCGATTACCACTGCGGCGATTATCACACCGATAATGGCTTCACCGGCGATTAACCCTGAAGCAAATAGTATACCTTGGTTATTGAGTTTTTCTTTTAACTCTGATATTCGACCATTGCATTCCTCAGTGCTAAGATTTTCTGCTTTCTTATCGATGATTTCGACCTTTTTAGTGACAAAGTTACCGGTGCCCTGGTTTAATAACCCACCAATCATGATCGGTAGTGTCAAGGTAAACGGTAGATAAATTCCGATCGCTACCGCCATTACGGGTAGGTCTAGATATATTAATACAAGCCCTACTACAATTCCCAGCACGAACATTGCCCAGTTCATTTCACCGAGAAATATACCTCGGGCTATACTAGCCATCACATATGATTGCGGTGCGGGTAGATTAGGTGAGCCAATGGTGTAAACCTGATGAAGTACAATTACTACGAATGGTATGGTAATTGCGGTTACCGCAACACCAATGAACCGAGCAATTTGGATATTATAAGGTGTTGCACCCAACAATTGCCCGGTTTTGAGTTCCTGCATAGAATCACCGGCAATAGCTGCCGAGCAGCACACCACCGCACCTACGATTATGGTGGCGGTCATGCCCATGTTTGCATCCGCGCGTAATAGCAGAAGCAGTAGTGCAGTAAATAACAAAGTTGCCACCGTCACACCCGAGATCGGGTTGTTCGAACTGCCCACCACACCCGCCAAATACGCAGCGATGGCGGTAAAGAAGAATGTGAAGATTAACATCATTACCATTGCCACTAATGCAATTAAAACATCATTTGTCACATAAAAATATAAAAGCCCCATGATAACCGCAATCACTCCGAAGTACCAATACTGGAGTTTGAGATCGTATTCGGTCCGGATCGGTTTTGGTGCATCTTCTTCTTCCTCTTTACCGCCGCCAAAACCCTCCTTGATACCTGCTGTGATCGCCTTGCGCATTTTTATTAATGTATATATACCCCCCGTGACGATTGCGCCGATACCTACATACATGGTATATTGAAACCAGATCTCGTAAATACCGCCTAAATATAGTCCCATATCCTCGATGTTTTCCCCGCTGGTTGGCCAACCTACAATGGCTCCAATCACCGGTATTAATATAATCCAACCGATCACTCCACCTAAGAACACCAAAGAGGCTATCTTCCGCCCTAGGATTATTCCTACACCTAATAATGCGGGTGATAGGTTCAAACCGCCAAAGAGTCTAGCCTGACCAGTACCTAATACACCTTGAATGCGCTCTTTCCAGAGATTCAAACCAAATTCTGAGCTGGCAATTTTGAAAATTCCTGCAATCATTAATGCTGAAAATATTAAAAACATACCAACTGAACTTGAACTTGTTTGCTCGGACTCATCTTTTGGTACAATGGTTTTCAGAACCTCCGCCGAGGCTACACCCTCGGGGTATGGAAGGTTCAGATCATCAATCATCACCTTGCGCATCGGTATGGTAAATAGAATCCCTAAAAACCCGCCAAGTAACGCCACCACAATAATTATTCCCACATGATCCGCCATATTTGCCCAGCCAGCGGCGCCATCGGTAAATTCCGGTCTGTAGAGTATCAACAGCGCGGGTATGGTGAATATGACCCCGGCGGCTAACGCCTCACCTGCAACCGCAATCGCCTTAGAGATATTGATCTCAAGAATCGTACCTTTCATGGGTTTTAAAATCGCAATTGACATGACCATGGCAGGGATGGTCGCCGAGACGGTCATACCTACATATAGTCCAAGATACGCATTAGCTGCACCCATTACAATTGCCAAAACCATGCCAATTAAGACCACACGAATGGTCATCTCGGCCATGTATGTATCTGCAGAAATGTATGGCTCAAAATCTTGCGCGGGCATTCATGTTCTCCTTATATTCTGCTAAGATGTTTTTTTTTGTACTCCCTTAGGTGCTGTTAGTCGAAATTGGCATTTATTACTTTTTTAATTATTTGAATGAAATTCATAATGATAATTCAATATCCAATCGTTACCGGTGTCTTCAATTTCCCGTAAGCCGAGTAGACTAACTATTGGTACCTGGTCGCCACAATTACCACAATGTATACTAATAGTCCATTCACCTATTGCGGCGTCTTTGATACCTTCTTCCGGAATAGTAATGGTTTCGGTAATGAGTCCTGCTTCGCCAACTGGGTTAAACACATCATCTGAAGAAATTACTTCATCCCATGCTGTAAATACTGTAAAATTAAAGCTGTCAGGTTGGTTCTCATAGTTTCTTGAATCTGATGTTTCATCTAACCAATTTAATTCGATAATAAGCTGGGTTACATAATTATCAGTAATATTAAAGACCAGGGTTTCATCACTATTTTCCTGACTAGAACCACTTGTATGTTTTGCTGAACTCTCTTTAATGGGCCAGCTACGATAATCATTGAACTTCTCATCGGAGCCCGTTTCTTCAGATTTAGGTTTACCGCCTACCGCTGCCCCGACTAAAGCGATAACAATTATAACGATTCCGAGTAAAACGATTATCCTATCATTTTTATGCATCTAGCCACCAATGCGTCATAAAATTATTTGGGATATATTTGTTATATTAATTTATTTTTTCTATATTAATTTGTGCAGATCTAATGTAATTTTTTCGAATGCTCATAAATTACCATTACTGTAGAAAAACTATCTTCTAGGTTGTTTACTTTTTCTTAGTTCTTTTTGCTCGAAAATTAACCGGTCTAATAATTCTTTAACCTCTCTATCAGGCTTTAGTTTTATTGATTTCCGTAAACATGTAATTGCATTATTATGTGATTTCATAACACTTAATGCCGCACCTTTTTTACTCCAGAGCTCGGGTTTTGTTGAATCGATTTTCAAGGCTTTATTATAATTCTCGATCGCCTCTTGGATCTTTCCTAACTGGGTTAATACATCCGCCTTTCCTTTATATGCTTCATCAAAATCCGGATTCAATTCAATAGCACGGTCATAACATTTGATCGCTTCTTTGAGGTTATTCATATGTGCTAACAAATCGCCTTTCGAACTCCAGGCAAGTTCGTAGTCCGGGTTAAACGTTAAAGCTTTATTATAACATTGGAGAGCTTGTTTAAATTTATGTTGAAAAATGTATGATGAACCTTTATTCACCCACGCGATATCATATTTAGGTTCTATTCGAAGTGCAGAATTATAACATACAATAGCTTCTTTATGACGACTTAAATTATCCAACGCTACACCTTTATTATTCAAAGTAATCTCATTTATGTAACCTAAATTAATTACTTTATCATAACATTCCACAGCTTTTTTTGGCTCACCCATTACATGAAATAATTCTCCTTTGTCGTTCCAAGTTTCCGCGGAGTTTGGGTTATATTTTAATGCAAGGTTATAACACTCAAGTGCATCTTGATATTTACCTAGAAACCGTAGGGTGTTACCTTTATCATACCATGCTAGATCGAATTTCGGGTTGATCTCTAACGACTGGTTATAACATTTTAAAGCACTTTGATGGTCGCCCAGTGCATCAAAGGACACACCCTTATTATTCCACAGCATCTCATCATTCGGGTTTGATTTTATTGCTTTTTCAAATAATTTAATTGCCTCTTCATATTCTCCTTCAAAATAAGATTTGACCCCAAGCTCACACATCTCATTTTCTTCATAGTTGATATTTGATACTCTGGATTGTTTTTCAATTTTATTCTTTTTTTGTTTTACCATAGTAATCCAACAATTTATTTTTCTTATACATAATGATTGAAAATTTGTTCATTGCGAAGTATTTTCTGGAATTCCAGATTTAATTCCTTTTCTATTTTCGAACGATATCCGGGGATATCCTGGCGTAATAAATCACTCATTTTATGTGTGGACTTTTGAGAATATTTACCCAAACCAAGTGCTACGATAAAATTGTCGTTATTCGGATATATTTCTCGAATAGGTAGATCTGTTCCCGTATTCATAAGTTCCTGAATCTCATCATTTAAATTCCGTTTCACGCACTTACCGATTCCTACTGGTGTAACCGGGTTCTTCCATTCTGTCTTTAACTGCCACAATTTCTGATCGTCGTGAGCGATAAACGTTGCAGTATGTTCGCGCGAATCTTTACCGCGCAAAATCCGCCAGTTATATGGGTCTTTATCAAATTCAAGCTTGATTTCTGACATTAATTCCGGTAAATGTTTGACCTTCACCGTCTGCCTCCTGTTTGTGAAAATACTATATTTATATAGCGTACAGTACATATTTCTATTAATATCTTCTTAATTCCATTCTTTCTATTAGGAATAAATGTTTACGAAATAAAAAGATTTCTATGTGAATATTTTTTATTCCTTTTTTTTATCCTTTTGTCCACGCGTTTTCAGATATTCCTGAATAAATAGAAGGATAAGAATTATTATCAAAATACTGGGACATATTAATATATAGTTTGGATTCAATGGTTCGTCGGGAGCGCTTTTTATTTCGAGGTTTAGGGTTCTTGATACTGACTCATTACCATCAGTAACTGTGATTTTTATTTGATGGGTACCAATATCCTTTTCTTTCGGTTTGAAAGTGATATAACCTGTATTCGGGTCTATTTCAAAAAGTTTAGTGTTCTCCCTGTACTTCAATATGTCAATTGGATCGAGGTCTGTACCTTTCACTAAGAGTTCAAATATTTCGCCAACAGTTAAATAATGCCATTCATTAAAAATTAACTGTGGTGGGTCATTTGTATTTATAACCTCGAGCGTCACCACTCGCCAGGCTAAATTGTTCTTGTCATTTCCATCATCCACTGAAAAATTGATTTCATAACTACCTACCAATGAATTATCCGGTAAAAATGAAAACTCGCCAGTGGTTGAGTTGATATTGAACAACTTGGTTTGGGCAGAATAAAATAATTCGGTATCATTATCAATTATGTCATAACCTACAATAGTAATTCTCACCGGGTTATCTTCCAGAACGGAAATATGGTCCGGAGTTATTGTAACATTTTGACTTTCTTGATGGACAAACCAGTCAATAGTATCATTAATGATTGGAGCATCGTTAACAGGTTTAACGATAACGGTAAAATCATCGGTGTCAGATGATGTGCCATCATAAACACCGGCCACTACGGATACACTACCATGCCAATTTAATGGTGGATATAAAGATAGTAGGGAGTTATTGATCGAGATGTTAAAAGCCGAGTGGCTTATGTTAAAAATAAAGAATTGGAGATCGTGAGCATCGGTATCGGGATCCCAGGTATAGGTATTCAGATCAATCGCATCTTCTAAAGGTGTGTCTTCGTCCATGATTTTATCGGGCAGATTGGAGATTATGGGTGGTATGTTCTCGATTAACTGGGTCTCTGCAATATTATTATTTTCATTGAATTCAAAAATTTCATCATCAACATCTGCAATAACAATAATGTCATGTGACCCTGGTGGTGGCATCCAATTGAAGCTTACTTTTCCTTTACCATTAATAGGTAACATATCAATGATAAGATGCGGGATTATTGATCTCTTGGCGTCATTCTCATCTGCATAACAACCGATCTTTACCCTCGATAGCTCAGATGAACCATTATTTAATACTTCCACCGATATGTTGACGGTTTCACCAGGTGGGACCGGATTTCTGTCAAATTTAATATTTTCTTTTTTCATCAATAGATCCTGTAATGCCTCGATTTCGATGTTATCCATATAATACAAATAATTATGAGCCGAAACCGTAATTTCTAAGGTTTTCTCTTCGTGGATGACAAGATCAAACTTTGCCACCCCACCGGCATCGGTTCGATTTACTAAATATATATTTTCCCCAATCAGGCAAACCTCAGCGCCGTCTACCGCCTGATTTGTAACATCATCAAACACTTTAATAGTCAATGAATGATTCCTAAAGATGGGTAATATCCTTTGAGGATGTTCAACGCGGAGTTTAGTCGGTAAACTTGTATAAATGGGTATCTCCGGGTCGCCTAATAGGTTATATGAAAAGAGATTTATACGATACAGTGGCTGGTATTCTAGCTCTTGATGCGGGTTTGATGAATTCATATAATGATTATAATAATCCGATTTTAATTTGTATAAAATTTCCCCAGGTCTATAATTACCCTCACCGTTAAAGAATCTGCACCAGAACTCGGCATTAAGCCACCAGTTACCATACGACGCATTATCGAGTTCAAACTCTAAACGATATGTATCAGTTGTTGCTCCAATGAAACCAATCGCGCCACCGGCAGCTGAGGTTACTAAATGCTCCAGATTAGAGTCATCGGTCTCTGTGAAGTTTGCGGATGTACATGAGGAAGTGTAGATTAATGGTAATTTGAACCCATTTTCTACATTTAATGCAATATCATGGTTAAAATAATAATCGTATGTATACGCTTTACCATCAGTGCCGCTGTAATGTAACACACCATTATCGTTGCCATGAGAGACAAAATTTACCGTAGAAGCACCAGAATTAAAAGCAGTGAGCACATTACTTGCATTTAATTGATCATACTTTTTTAGATACCCGCCGCCTACAATTCTATTATAATCCAGATAAGTTAGATTTTCAACATTCTTGGGTAAATAATTCCAAATCTTCCTTATGACTTCGTAGGCATTATCCTTATACCAATCGTACCCTTCATCGACAGGTGTCCCAGGATCGTCTAAAATGTTTGGTCTGTCCATCAGTGCACCACATTGGATAGATCTATCGAACCAATCTCCGGGAGGGGGGGTTTTTTCATAGGTTAGAATTTTATTTACTGCATCAATTACCTCGTAATTATTATTTGCAGGTAATCTCCCCACAAACAGCTCCGGGACCCAATCCTCCTCACCGGACTCACCATATATTTGATTGGAATTTGCGTCCCACGTATTGTCAAGAGCGGAATAATAATAATCAGAATAACAATAATTACTGATATTTTCCAATGAATACCCCGTAGAATTATGTGTCAAAAGTAATCGTGCAGGTATGATCTCCGAATCACCAACCAGAAGAAGCCACTTCAGATTCTTTGCCTTGCTGTGATATTCCCTTAAAAATGCGTGAATTTTAGCGGGCAAATCGGGACCAGTATAGCTTAGGTCTATTTTCTCAAGAGTTACTATACTCGTATAAACACCTTTCTGGTGTTTCCAAGTTGACAATGGCACTATCGCATCCAAGAATGTTTGGTTGACTATAATGAGGTATTGTGTTTTTGGGTCGAACTCAAGATTCTCTTTATTATTTGTACTATCTCTCTGGGCACGGGTATACGGCTGCACATTATAATTGCTTTCGAGATATTCTATGTTATTATTGGGATGCAACTGTGTTGAAGCACACCTGATTTCTAATCTAATTGCTCTATTAAGTTCAGGAGATTCGTATCGATTATTATTCCATATCTGGAAGGTTGGTACGATGAAAATCATTACTACTATTACAAGACTGAAGAACCGAAGATACATGGATATGTTGGTAACAAACGAAATGTGATCGAATATTCTATTTAAAGATATATATTTGCCTCTAACCATAGGACCAAGCCTAGATGTTCAAACCCAAATATAGATTCAAATATATAATTGATTTTTGGTACATTCTTCGAAAAAAAAGAAAAAAAAAGAAAAAAACCGATGCAACAGTACCTTAAATCAAAATACCGTTGCAAAATCGGTATTAGTATTTTTTATTTTTTTAGTTATTCAAGATTTGGGTTATGTTTGTGACATCTTTTTGACCTTCGATCAGTTGATAGATCGTATCAAGTCGGATAACCATAGCAACATATTCCTGACCATCTTGGGTTTGGTAACGTTCAGCTTTCTTAAAAGCCTCGGTATTTACACTAATTTTAAGTGCTTTACCATTGTTGCTTCTTCGGACATAGCCCATTAATTCCGATTTTGCCATTAATTTCACCTCCGTTTTCTTATTTTTCCTGCCGCCGCAACGGATACACGACGACGATTAGATGTTGTATTTCAATATATTAATAATTAATTCTAGGGGGTCATTGAAAGTATTATTAGCGTATGTATTAATTATCATTAATAAATTAAATAATTTCTGCAATAGTTTAAATATTCCAAACAATTATTTCGTATTAAATGAATCAATTAGAAAAAGTATCACCCATTATTCAAAAGAAATTCAAATCCCATCCTAGATTTTACAAGTTGTATATGGAAAAGAGTAAGTT
>CBFDAW010000048.1:0-10160 GCA_965602865.1 uncultured Thermoplasmata archaeon | reverse complement strand
TGTAGAATTAATAGAACCACATGAGCTGAATTTGGATTTTGCCAGACCGATTTGGGCTTTTGAGCCATCATTGCCCCTATAATACATATAATATTGTTTATCTTTAAAAATAATGTCTGTGCAGATAATATAATTATCATCCCAAGAACCTGACGATCCATTGGGTATTATTGGATTATATGGATAGTCCGTCCAATTTATACCATCATTAGAAGTTGTAAAATTTACATTTCGAACGGTTCCATCTGAAAAAGAATGCCAGCCATAATATTGATCATTTTCAAGAAGAACTACCATGCTACTTTTTCCATGATACCATTTAGGTGGAGAAGAAATAATTGGATTAGTTGGATGTTTAGCCCAGGAGAACCCATTGGTTGATGTGGCATATCCTATTTGATAAGGAGCATTACCGGAACCAAATTGTGCTAAACCAGTGTACCAGGCTTTATATGTTAATCCGTCATAGTAAACGCTGTTTATTTTGGCGTAATGATTGTCCCAGTCGGAACTACTACTAACCACGGGTAATACGGGATTACCCGCATATTTTTGCCAATTGATACCGTTGTTCGAAGTTGCGTAACCGGTTTGCATATCTGTATTTGTTCCAAAACCAGTATACCACATTTTAAAGGTTGTTCCATCGTACAAAACAATTGGTTGTAATAAAGATCTCCCCTCCCAACCGGAACCCTTGGTTAACACGGGATTTCCGCTGTATTTTGTCCATGTTATTCCATCACTTGAGGTGGCTAAGCCAATCGATCCGTTACTTCCACTTTCACCGCAATACAACATCATGTACCCTGTACCATTGAATATTATTGTTGAAAAGATGATAGAAGTACTATCCCAACCGGTTGTACTTACTTTCAATATTGGATTGTTTGAATCCTTATACCACTGAGTAATATTTGTAGGTAGATATGAATCGCCCTCGTCAAAGAACACATCCTTGGAACCTATTTTTAAACCCCCGAAAAAACTGTCGCGCCAAGTATTACTGGCATTCCAGCTTATACCCCAGTTATGTAATTGCGGAGTAACCGTCCCATTTGAAGCAAAGGTGGCTTTTAGCTTGACTGCAGGATATAAATTAGAATTGATATTATTACGAATACGAATCTCACCATTAGTGTTGATTGAGCCTAATATAACTTGATTATTATTCGCATTTAGTATACTCACTTTAATTGACCCACCAGCAGGTTCGGTTTTATTTATGAAAAAACTGTCCCAGTACATACCATTAGGTAGGGCAATCTCTTTGGACTGTAGCACGCCTTGTGTGTTGAAAGAAGAACCTGAGCTTGTTAATCGGGCAGTGCAACTATCTGATTTATGATTATATAAAGCAACATTCGTTGTTAACTCAACATAGTCCTGGATCCTAAAAGTATCCACCCAGGACCCACCGGCGATATCGTGTTCATAATGCGATTTTGAGCGTGTGGTTTTTGGTTCAGTGTAAATTTCAGAATCCTTTACACCCGATGAAGTTACACCGGTGTTTTGATTGGAAAATGAATTAGCAATATTTTGAGTATGTTGGTATTTTGGGGTAAGTAAATCCTGATCTTCAGAGCCGCTTTGCGGGATGATATTTTCAATTGGTAAAAGATCTTTTCTTATGGATGTTGATGAATCAGCTTCCGAGTTCATATCTAAAACTTTCAGCGATTCCGGGTTTAAAGGTAAATCTGATGTAATTTCTGAGTTCTTTACAAAAGGTTTCCCTGGTGGGACTTTTAAATCCGAATCAATAGACGTGTTTAAATTTACAGATAATTCTTCCGTGGGTTTGGATTCCGGCAAAGTTTCAGTGCCTGTATATAGATCCCGACCGGAAGGCTCCGGTGAATCATTTACCGCATCATTAAATCCGTTGCTTGTTATCATCAGCATAATAATTAAAAAAGAAATCATAATCCCTAAATTAAATCTAAGCATTCTTAGGTCCCCCATAAATACTAAGCCCAGAATCGATTTGAATTTATTTAAATTTTTGGTGATATTATGAATTTATTCACGGATTCGTTTTTGTATTTTATTGTTCTTTTAATCGTGATTGGTATTGCGGATATTTAGCCGATTGTTGTTCATAAGTTGATGGGTTATGAACGGGTGGTAATTGCTGTGGAGGTGTGTATGGTTTAGCGTCTATTTCAAATTTAGCTTTTAAATTCAAGTATATTTCTTGGTCTATCTCACCGCGTACCAACCGCTCTTCTAATAATGCAATCTTTTGTTGCGGAGAAAGTTTTGAATCTATTCCAAACCGTCGCTCCTCAGCCGAGATATATAGCGGACCTTGAATTGAGGTATGAACCGGTGGTAATTGTGTTATAGGTTGCGATGTCATAGGGGAAATTGCTGCCGGTGAAAGTAGTTCCCGAGTGCGTGGACTTGCCAAGGACTCATCTTGAAACACCTGCCCCTTGGGTATACCCATGGATTCTAATCGCTTCTTTTTCTTGCGAACGGTGATAAATAATAATATAATAATTATTATAATGATCAATATTACTATTATCACCCCCACCCATAAAAAAATACTTGAGGTCTGCTTCGATTTTGAATTATCTTTTTCTGGAAGCTCTTTAACAATTATATGTACATAACCAAATGCTTTTGCACCCTCTGAATCCTTTACTTCAACAGTGATATTATAAAACCCCGGGGGCAATGACTTGTTAGTCAAGGTTTGCCCACTACCAAGCTCAGCTACTTTTGAATTATTCGTATACCATAAAAAGGTGAGTTTTTCTGCGGAATTCCAAATAAAGAGGTCTATATCTTCAGCCGAACAAGTAAAGGTAAGTTTATCGGACGGAAGGATCTCTTGTTCGTTCTTGGGTGAAATGATTTTAACTGTTGGTGGGTCATTTGTATTAAGTACATGTATTTTAATATGCTGGGAGATATATTGTGTAGGTGTCTCATTATTATCCGTAACTGTAATGTTTATATAATGCCAACCAACATCTTGATTCTTCGGATGGAAGATCAAAGTGTTATCATGATCACGGAAGTAGAAATCACTTTTCTGAGTTATATTTAGCATAAATTTGATCATCCCACGTTCTCCATCATCATCAATATCTTCAACTTGCACGGTTAGATTCAACCAGTCATTTTGCATCACGATAAAATCCAGTTCAGAAGAGCGATCCAAAACGATTTGGTTTCCTATCTGAGTAATTTTTGGAAGATCGTTCGTTGGTTTCACGGTTATTTGCACCGTCTCTTTTTCCGCTACTGAAAACGAATCATTAGCATAGAATGTAATAAATTCGGTGCCAAACCAATTTTCGCGGGGTATGAGTTTAATTGTTCCATTTTGTTGTGTGATCTCAACACGGATATTAATCTCATCAGTAGAGGTGAATGATAAGATATCATTATCAGCATCGAAGAAAATGGTTGAAAGCTTTTCTTCCAAAATTACCGGTATATCCTCGAATATCTCATAACTATCGAATTGTTCTACCAGGACGGGTGGCGAGTTCAAAATTATGGTTTTTGCCTCACCCGGCGGCCCCACATCAATGCCATCAAAAACAAACACCAAGCAGCGCCAACTTTGGTCTCTTTCCGTAACTAAAGTGGGAATCGTTGTAGAATTATCAAATTCTTGCATATAGAAATTATTTTTATACCAACGATACCAAAATTTCAAATCATTCGTAGGTGTCTCTACATCATTAGTCTCCGAAATAACTATAATTAGGTCATCGTTGGTAGTCGGATCAATGGGCAATATAGTAACTTCAGGTTGGGAGGGTATATTATTCAGAACCTTGAGATTAATATGGTCGAATACTTCCGTCTCATTATCCTTACAACTTATGTTGAGAACATAGATGCCTGTATCGAATGATTTTTCTGGTGTAAAGTCTGCCTCCCAATGATCGGTTTTGTATACTATTTCAGGAATTTGCTCAGATTGCCAATTGAGATCATGAGGTGATTTGTACCTAATATCTATGTCCAAATAGCTTTGTGAGGTCTCAATATCTGAGGCATAAATAATGATATTAATAGATTTCGTACGTTTTACCTGATATTCTGATGTGTGAATATTCCAAATAATCGGGTCATTATTTATTACTTGGAGATTAAAATTATCAAATACCTCAGTGTCATTATCATAACAAGTTATATTGAAAATATATAGACCTACAGATGCACTTTTTGGTGGTGAAAAATTAGCCTCCCAGTGACCATTAATGTATATGATATCTAAAATATAATTATTTTTCCAGACGGCATCAAATGGTGATCTATATTTAATATCGACAACTAAATCTTCCTCTGAAATCTCCACATCCGATGCATCAAAAATAATCTTCAGTGTTTCTGTACGGTTTACATTTGTATCTCCCGTACTTGTTCTTATATCCCAGATGATCGGGGCATTGTTTTTTACATGAAGATTGATTTTGGAAAATACTAATACCGAGTCCGAATCATTACATGTCACATTAAATATATATATCCCTATTTGTGCCGTTTTAATCGGTGTGAAATCAGCTTCCCAGTGACCATTGAAATAAACAAGGTTTGAAATATATTCCGTATGCCAGTTGGAGTCATATGGTGATTTATATCTTATAGATATTTCTAATTTATCTGTATCGGTTTCCACATCCGAGGCATTGACGATAAGCTTTATTGTCTTGGTGCGATTCACACTTGCTCCTACCGAATTCGTGCTAATATCCTTAATAACCGGGGCGTTATTTATTATCCGAAGAGTTAGCATATCAAATACTTGTTTAGAATCTCCATCAATACTTGTGATATTAAAAGTATAATTACCCAACTCTGCACTTTTTGATGTTGTAAAATCAGCTTCCCAAAAACCATTTTTGTAGACTTTATTTGAAATATAGTATGATTGCCAATTGGTGTCACCGGGTGATTTGTATTTAATATCGACAATTAATTCATTAGTGGAATTTTCAACATCTGAGGTATTAATAATAATCTTCATGGTATTCGTGCGATTAATCGATAACCCAACCGGAGTTGTAGATATATCCCAGATGATTGGGGCATTGTTTTTTACTTGGATATTGATCAAATCAAATACTTCCGAATCGGAATCATTACAGGATATATTTATGACATACCAACCTAGAATTGCATTTTTTATTGGTGTAAAATCGGCTTCCCAATGACCACTAATGTACAAAATATTGGAAATATAACTATTTTGCCAGGTCATATCTTTTGGCGATTTATATCTAATGTTAAATCCCAATTGATTATTGGATGTTTCTATATCTGATGCAACAATAATAAGCGTCATGGTTGTTGTGCGATTCACGTTAGATACCGATGGGTTCGTGCTGATGCTCCAAATAATCGGATCGTTATTTACAACTTTAATATTATATGGATTCGGATAAATATACGATTTCTGGAATGAATCATTACAGGTAAATCGAAATTGATATTGTCCAAGTTCTGCATCAGCGGGTGGTGTGAAAGTACATTCCCAATGATCGGTATTGAAATTCAGTGCACTCAAATATACTGACTTCCATGTCATATCCGATGGCGCTTTATACTCGATCTTTATCAAGAGATCCTGCTCAGGCTCCTCAGAATCCGTTAAATTAATAAGGAATTTCACAGAATGTGTGCGATTGACCGTGTGTGCCGAAGAAATATCTAGAATTTGCGGTGGTGAATTTGGCCCGATTGACCAGTCGTAAAGAATGGGTGTTTCAAAACCCGATGAATTTATATTTGCTTTTAATTTTATTGATGGGTGGGCAATACGGGAAATGGCTGAGATATTAATTATATCTCCTCTAATATTTTCAAAATTTGTAATGCTCATTTCTGTGGTAGCATCTAATATTGACACATTAATATATGTCCCGGCGGGCTCGGTTTTATTTATTATTAAGAGATTATGTTTGTCAGAATCTAATAATGAAATTGGCTCTGAGATGAAATTGCCGTTTGTATTGAATTTGGATTTTGCTAGACCAATTTGACTTTTTGAGCCATCATTACCCCTATAATACATATAATATTGTTTATCTTTAAAAATAATGTCTGTGTATATAATATAATTTTTATCCCAAGAACCAGATGATCCGCTGGGAATTATTGGATTATATGGATAGTCCGTCCAATTTATACCATCATTAGAAGTTGTAAAATTTACATTTCGAACGGTTCCATCTGAAAAAGAATGCCAGCCATAATATTGATCATTTTCAAGAAGAACTACCATGCTACTTTTTCCATGATACCATTTAGGTGGAGAAGAAATAATTGGATTAGTTGGATGTTTAGCCCAGGAGAACCCATTGGTTGATGTGGCATATCCTATTTGATAAGGAGCATTACCGGAACCAAATTGTGTTAAACCAGTGTACCAGGCTTTGTATGTTAATCCGTCATAGTAAACGCTGTTTATTTTGGCGTAATGATGATCCCAATCAGAACTACTACTACCCACGGGTAATACTGGATTGCCAGCATATTTTTGCCAATTGATACCGTTGGTCGAAGTTGCGTAACCGGTTTGCATATCCGTATTTGTTCCCATACCAGTATACCACATTTTAAAGGTAGTTCCATCGTATAAAACACTTGGTACTGATACATATTCCCCCTCCCAGCCTGAACCCTTGGTTAACACGGGGTTTCCGCTGTATTTTGTCCATGTTATTCCATCACTTGAGGTGGCTAAGCCGATCGATCTAGTACTTCCACTTTGACCGGAATACCACATCATGTACCCTGTACCATTGAATATTACGGTCGCTTTCATAGCACCGTCATCATCCCAGCTAGAAGCTGGGCCATCAATTAAAATAGGGTTTTTAGAATATTTATACCAATCCGTGAGAGATGTGGCTTGCCAAATCTCGCCATCCCCTGTTGTTAAATTGTTTGATGTACCTTTCAACCCACCAACTAATGTATCGCGCCAAGCATATGTAGTATTCCAACTTACTCCCCAATAATGTAGAATCGGTGTAGAACTTCGATTTCCTGTGAAATTAGCCTTTAACTTAAGTGATGGATACTTGATGGGATCGATATATGAAATATCAAACTCACCGTCATCGATGTATTTTAGGCTACCAGGAATTGGCTGGTTATTCGAAGCGTTTAAGATTGTGATATTTAAGCTTGTATTTTCAGGTTGAGTCTTGTTAATTATTAAAGAATCCCAGTACATGTTATTTGGGAGATTGATTGATTTTGATGTTAGATTTGCCGATCGTATGTTCGTACTCGTACCATTTTCATATATATCTTTAATATCTCTAGCAGAGCGCGCAATATTTGAGATCCGGATCTCATCCATTAAACCGTTATAGTAATCGAAACTGGTTGGGTGAGCATTATGATAGCCAATAGAAAGTTTATCGCTTGTATCACTCATACTACCGGTAAGGGAAACGGGAGCAGCATCATTTTTACCATCTAAATAAATTTTAAGGCTTGATTGGTCCCATGTCGCAACAACAAAATGCCAATTTCCATCATTTATTGCAGTGTTTCCATCTATATAGTTACCAGCCGAAGGACCAGTATCTATACGTAATCTTGGTTTTCCAGAGTCAACTATTACAAGATGGTAGCTGTTACTATCATAAACTCGTTTTTTTACTATTGCATAGTATTTTCCAGAAGAGGGTGTATTTGTAAATTTCATCCAAGTCGAAATCGTGATGCTCCCAGTTATACTTAAACTCGGACTATCAGGAACATCAATATAATCATTATTACCATCAAAACTCAATCCTGTACCAAATTTTCCCGCACTCCAACTTGCACCATAAATGGCACCATCATTATCATAATGGGTTTCGTCATAAATTGTGTTACTCGTTCCTTCATTAAAATGCCACCATGCTACTGTATTGGAATCATAATAAGAATGATTAATTTTTACATCCCCAAATCTTGCCTCCACATGATCGCTCATACCCCAATCTATCCCGGAATCATCTTTAAAACTATCTACCCAACTGCCGCCGTGCGCATTATTTTCGATTAGCCCACTTCCCATAGGTGACCCACGGGAACTATATGAAATACTACATTTATCATCCCGAATCTCTCTATTATTATTATCGATTATTTCGGAATCTAGCTCTTCTAAATTATTTTTGAAATCTTCGGATTCATATTTAAAATTGAAACTACTTAATAGAAATAACACAACAATAGCGATAGATATTATTTTGATATAAGCCACCCCGGTCACCTCCCAGGTCTTATATATATATTAATAAGATTATTTAATAATTACTGTAATTTATACTTCTTTTTGGATTTTGGGTATTTATTTATTCCTTTTGTCGTTGTTCGTGTTGTGACGGTTGCTGTTGGGTCGGTGCTTGTGCCGGAGTTTGGGTTGCAGTTTCGATTGTGTGTGGGGTAGGTGTTTGTGGAGGTGGTGATGGTTGAGGTTGCACAGGTTGCGGTGTTGGTTGTGGTTGTGGTTGAGTGGTGGAGGTGGTGGTTAAAGGTGCATTAGAACGTGGTTGAATAATCGTTATCTGAGATTGAGCTGGTGGCGGAGCTGGAGAGGTGGTTGCTGGCGGCAGCTGCGGGGCGGATTCATATGGTTTTGCTTCAAATTCTAATTTATCTTTCAAATTCAGAAATGTTTCTTCAGAGATCTCACCCCGGATCAACCGGTCCTCCAATAATTTTATTTTTTGCGGCGGGGACAGCTCAGAGTCTATGCCAAATCTTTGTTCATAAGCTCTAGTATCCACCCGAATCGGTACCTGAGTCGAAGGGGTTACCGGGGGTAATTGTGCTGTTGTTTGCGCGGTGGTCCCGGCGGAGACCATAGGTCTAACCGGGATTACTTGTGTTTGTGGAAGTTGCGCAGTTTGTGTTACCGCCGGTGAACCGGGTAAACCACTTAACGGCGTATATGCCGCAATTGGCTGTAGCACCTGGTTTTCTTTGATCCCGAAGGCTCCCTTCTTACTTTTTTTCTTGCGCGTCAAAACAAATAATATTATGCTAATTATAATAATTATTATCAATATAATTAACCCAAACCATAAATAGATACTGGTAGTCTGCTTTGAGTTTGTATCTTCTCCAGGTAGATCTTTTAATACAATCTGTACATGATCATATGCTTTCAGACCCCCGGCATCCTCTGCTTCAACGGTAATATTGTAATATCCCACAGGTAGTGTGAGATTATTTAATTGTTGTTCAAAGCCTAATTCGCCGGGGTCGGTTTTATTTGTGAACCACCGGAATGTAAGTTTTTCATTGGAATGCCAAACTAATAAATCTATATCTTCGGCAGTACATGTAAAAGAGATCTTATCAGTTTTCAAAAATTCATTGCCGTGTTCGGGCGCAACGATATTCACACTGGGCGGATCGTTTACATTAAGCACATGAATCCTAATATGCTGGGAGACATATTCTACCGGTGTCTCATTATTATCAGTAGCAGTGATATTTATATAATGCCAACCAACATCTTCGTTATGCGTACGGAAGATCAATTTCTTTTCATGGTCGTTGAAATAAAAATCACTACGGTCGGTTATATTTGAAATATATGTTATCATACCGCGTTCAACATCACCATCAATATCATCCACCGTTATCGTCAGGTTCAACCAATCATCTTGCTTTACGATAAATTCCAAATCCTTCGAGCTATCGGATATACTTTGTCTTCCCACGCCTGTAATTTCCGGTAGGTCATTAGCCGGTTTCACGGTTATACGCACGGTCTCCTTTGCAGCAACTGAAAATGTGTCATTTGCGTAGAAATTAATGGTTTCGGTCCCGAACCAGTTCTTTCGTGATATGAGTTTAATCGTCCCATTATCCGGTATGATCTCCGCATGGAGATTGATCTCACCGGTTGAAGTGAATTTCAGAGAATCGTTATCGGCATCGGAGAAAATGGTTGTTAGCTTTTCTTTTAAAATCACCGGCGAATCCTCGAACATCTCATAGCTATCAAATCGCTCGACCAGGACAGGCGGTGAGTTCAGAATCGTGGTTTCTACCGAGCCCGGCGGTCCCACATCATCACCGTCATATACAAACACCACGCACCGCCAGGTTTGATCCTTTACTGTTGCAGAGGACGGGATCGTCGTCACGTTTTCGAACGCGGGCATATAGAA
>CBFDAW010000047.1:0-10224 GCA_965602865.1 uncultured Thermoplasmata archaeon | reverse complement strand
TATTGGGATTTGCCCTAAGCTTATTCCAATGGAATAAATCCCAGTTTCACACTCTCCCTCTGCTGGAAGGTTTTATATCACTTCAGCGATAAGTTCTACCGAAATGAAATCCAAGTTCAAGAGATCGTGGAAATTCACGACCGTCAGGTTAGATTTGGGAACCCTTTTGAAAAAGTGTTCCCAGACCCTCCCAAAACTTATCTATTGATAAATGCACAGCATTCACCTTTGAAATAAGTTTGGTAAAGGGGTCTGGGGCAAGACTGGATCAAAGGTTTTGCCCCAGAGATATTTATTTCGGGCATTTTATTGTCAACACTAGAATTTCCTTAATAAAAGGCTCAACACAAGTCTTATATCCATTCAACATAATAATGATTGCAGAGAAGTGCAAAATCATGAACAAAAAAAGAGTCTTTAAGATGATCATTCGGTTACTTAAAGCTAGAGATGGAAAGAAAATAGCTATCTTTGGTTCATATGCTAGAGGAGAGGAAAAGCCAGAAAGTGATATTGATATCATTGTAGAATTTTCAAAGAGAAAGAGCCTTCTTGAACTTGTGAGAATAGAAAGAGAGTTATCTGAGGTTTTGGGAAGGAAAGTGGATCTATTGACCAAGCAATCAATAAGTCCCAACTTGATTGATTCGATAGAAAGAGAAATGAGGGTGATTTACGGATGATAAAGCAAGATCTCCCATATCTACAACATATTTTGAATGCCATATCCAGAATACATGAGTACATTGAGAAAAAAGAATATCAGTACTTCATAGAAAATCATCTTGTACAGGATGGAGTGATAAGACAAATTGAGATAATAGGCGAAGCAACAAAAAGATTATCTAAAGAAATTAAAAAGAAATATCCTGACATTCCTTGGAAAGATATGGCGGGAATGAGGGATAAATTAATTCATAATTACTTGGGTGTAGATATAGATGCTGTCTGGGATACTGTTGAGAATGATATCCCAACATTGGAAAAACAATTGAGAAATCTTATGAAGAAAGAGAACATTTAAGGTTTCCAAAACTTATCTGTTGTGGGATGCCAAGCATCCCACTAGTAGGTAAGTTTGGTAACAGGTTTGGGGAAAGACCAGATCAAAGGTTTTACCCCAGATTCATTTATGATGTGAATTTTGGTATTTTATATATTGGACAACGCCTTTCATGTCATGACCGACGGACAGATGATAAACCGCTGGCATCCAAAGGGCTTTCGGGCATTTTTCCACAAGCTCGGGGAACTCACGGCGAAGTTTTACCGAAGATGTCGCTTTTAGTTTTCGAATAATAAGGGAAGCGGCGATCGAGGGTGGAAAGCCGAACAATAAATGCACATGGTTTGGTTGAATATTGATTTCAACCATACTGCTCTAATTTTCTTCTAGCAAATAAAAACTAGACCATTCTCCCCCAGGGCACCGCGTAGAATGGGGTCCGAGACCGTAGGTCGAAGGAGCCCACGAAGTGCTTGATTAATACTTATTATCAAATTCGAAATTCTAAATCCGAAATACTATACAAATAACAAATCACAATAATCAAATCCCAAACAAATGTTAAGAGATGATAAAAATGGTGATGATGAAGACGATGATGAAAATGATCACGATATTGTTTTCACCTCTTGCGATAGAGCAAATGATTAAATCACGAGGCACAAGAATATGAGCAAATTGGCTAACGAACGTAAGTTCATGCAAATCGCAGTCGATGAAATGCTATAATCTCGATCTGAGCACACCAATAAATTCGATCCAATGGTAGGCGCTGTGTTGATGGACAGACGTGGGAGACTCCTCGCCCAGGCACATCGGGGAACTTTTTCTTCTGGAGAGCATGCTGAGTTCACAATATTAGAGAAACTCGTTCTGGACATAGATCCGTCTGGATGCTCACTCTTTACTACTCTCGAACCTTGAATAACAAGGACACCACCAAAGGTTTTATGTACAAGGCGAATAGTTGACAAGCATATCGGACGCGTTGTCATCGGAATAGCAGATCCCAATCCCGAGATACATGGACAGGGAATAAAATTGCTATTGGATAATGGGGTAAAAGTAGAGTTCTTCGATGCGGATCTCGTTGAGCAAATAGTTGACGCAAATAGGGAATTCATTGAACACTATGAACGTGTTTCAGAAGATCTTCTAATAATAGACAGTAGTCAGCCTGAGCCAACAATATGCGGTATGTTACTATTTGGTAAGAATCCCGATCTGTTTCTGCCACATTGTAAAGTTAAGGTTGTTTGGTATGCTCGTGAAACCACACGGAACCACTTGGTAGATGACCTAAAGTTTCCACCGAAGGATTTTTGCGGTCCTCTCGCAGGAATCATTGATGAAACCGTTGGTTTTCTCAAAGATAATCTGAACAAAGTACTCCATATCGAAGGAACCAAACGCATTGAGATAATGGAATATCTAGAATAAGTCCTAAGAGAGGTTATTGTGAACGCCCTTGTACATAGGGATTACGGTCTGACAACAATGCACACGCTTATAGAGGTGTTTCCGAATCGTATCCGAGTAAAAAGCCCAGGATTATTGGTTAAGCCTATCACTTTGGAATCTGTAAAAGAATTCAAGAACGTCGGATCTATCCACCGAAATCCCAGAATCGTGGACACAATGCACCACTTACATCCAATGGAGGAAGCCGGCTTCGGAATTCCGACAATGCCACGATTGATGGAGAAACACGGACTCATACCTCCTTCGTTTGAACTTGACGGTGGGAATTTTGTGGTCACCTTGTTTGGCCGTGATTTCCCACCAGTATCTCTACTTGTACCTAGTGAAGTTCACAGTGCGCTTAATTCTCGCCAAATCAATATCCTAGAATATATCAAGAAACACAGTAAAATAACAAGTGAAAGTTGTACTAAAGAATTCGACATCTCTAGAGAAACGGCCAATCAGGATTTCAAAGTGTAATGAAGTTTGCCCTAATTAAAAGAAATGGCTCAGGTCGAGGGACCTACTACACTTTGGGTTAATGAGAATTCTTTTCGTCAGATTCTTGTCAGGTTTGCGTCAGATTATTACGTCTCAGCAGTCATTTCGCCTAACATCGGCTACACGACTTCGCGTTGCTCTGTCTAAATTAGCTTCCAATGGTTGCCAATTTCGTGTAGCCACGAAACGTTAGGCGAAATCGTGAGTAAAATGCTTAAAATAAGATAAACATGATTTTGAGGCATTTCTTAAATAGGAGTGATAATAAAATGGATAGAAAAAGCAGTGAAATAGTTTTGATTTTATTATTTCTTTTTATAAAGAAAAAGCGTAAAGATGGTGAAAATGGTGAAGATGAGAAAACAGAAAAACCAGTGGAAGAGCCAACGTTACAACAACCATCATTACCGCCTTTACCGTCTTTACCGCCTTTACCGCCTTTACCGCCTCAATTACAGCCACCATTATTCCCGCAATATACCCAATTTTCACCACAACTTCCACAACAACAAGCTTGGCAATATCAACCAGAACCACAACCTATGGAAACACCACAAGAGCAATTGGAGCAATTGGAACAATCTCAACAATAAGTACCATGGGGAAAACGAAGGGGTAAAACGTTAGGTTTGCTAGTGCGTTTATCCCACATCTTTTCCGTAGACGATAAGTCAAAATTCATGAATTTAATGTGTTAGAAGAATTGAGGGCTTGATCGAACTCGAAGAGTACTATTGTTTGACCGTTGGATTTATGCTAGGTTGAGCTACTGCTGATTCTTCGGAGTCTTGTATCTTTTGATCAAAACACATAATGTATTATAGAATGGTTTATTAACAACAAAACTAATTATGTTCCCTTAATGATATTTACAATTGAAGTTTCCAATGCACAATATACCTGGCAATTTTCAGGAGGTTATTGCTTTGACGAATGTAACTTTAGTAGGCGAAAAACATGCGAAAAAAGGTAACAAATTCATTTACAGGGGTTCATTATCTGAATGTCGAGATTGTAAAGTAAAGACAGTGTGTTTTAATCTGGAGGATGGTCGGAAATACGAAATCAAAGAAGTTCGGCAAATGCACCATCCATGTAAAATACATGAAGGCGGCGTGCGGGCGGTGGAATATGAGAAACAGCCCATTGAATACGCGATCTCCGCTGACGCTGCCATAGAAAAGGCAAGAGTTACCTTGGAAGTTCGTGAGCCTTGCACAAACCGCGGGTGTGATTATTATAAATTATGTTTCCCGCAAGGCATAAAATTAGCGTCACAGTACGAGATCAAAACCGTCTCCGGTACAATTAATTGTACAGAAGGTAAACAATTAAAAGAAGTGCTTTTGGTTGATATTGTCTGAGATGGAAGTTTTAACATTTGTTAGATAAACTGGTCATATCTTATTTTTTATCTATATCCCTATTTCTTCACAGCACCTCAAAATCATCTTTTCCGTGCTCATCCTCCGACGCCGCCAGGTCCTCCACCTCATCCAACTCTTCCAGCTCATCACCTTCCCAAATCAGCCTGTCACCCTCTACCGTGGTGGTTTTGTGCTTGGCGGAGTGCTTGGCAAGTGCTCGTGCCTGGTAGGCGCTTTTTAGCGCTAGAATGAAACAGATCAATAATACTATTACAATTACAATCACCAGTAGACAAACGCCGGCGTCTGTTATCCCAAAGGGTTTACCAAGGTCCTCAAGAAAACCTCCCTCGTCGTCATCGTTATCTTTATCGGGGTCCACTACATCTATATCGATATCACTGAATTGATCGGGTTCGGTGGATGTCAAACCATCATTACCAAAATAAATAATATTCGGTACAAATGCCAGATCAACGGCTTTTATAAAATATTCGATATCACTCTTGACCTCCGACCCTGGGAACTCGTAGATATAGGTGTTATCCCCTGACCGGGTCATGTTCAACCGTGTATAATCAAAATCGGATACAGATTTGTAATACAAATTGACCTCACCCACACCGCTGTGATTATCGAAAACTGCCGCGGTGATAATGACAGAATGGAAGATATCGATACGCCTTAAAGGTTCATGGATAATGGTTGGTGGAGTTATATCGTCGATCGAGATAGGGTTTGAAGTGGGATCGGTCGGATTCGAATCTGCCAGGTACTCACGTAAGTTGGAATAACCATCATTATCGGAATCCAGATTAGCATCCGCGGGATTCTTAATGTTAAGACCATACCTTAACTCCCAGGAATCGGGAATAAAGTCGTTATCATCATCCGGGTCATCTACATCGGGTAGACCATCACCATCAGCAACCTCTTCTCCCTTTTTCATGGTGGTGAATTTGAAATTATTAATCCTGGTGGGCCCATTATTTATTTTATCTGTACTTGAAACACGATAATCGTATGAGGTTTCCGGGGTCAAATTGAATAAAATCAATGAGTGAATGGTTATAAATGATGAGCTTATTTTTTGGAATGTATATTCGTCGGTAAGCCCATAATCTATCCTACTGTTTGCGGGCTCGTCAGTGATCCAATAGATGATAGCCGTAGTTGAGGTAATATTGATCGCACTTGGACCGAAAATGATCTCTGGTGGGGTGGTATCAACCGTAGTAATTTCGATCTCAATGTATCTTCCATCGGATGCCGGATCGATACTGGTGAGTCCATCGCGACCAAAGTACAGAGCGTTTTGTCTAGGTGAGTTATCGACGGCAAATAAATAGTATTCAACCCCAATAGTGGTCACCATGTGCTCAGGGATCTCGAAATAATACGGGTTGCCATTGCTCATCTCACCTACTTGGAAATTCGTATGACTCTTGGCTCTGTAAAAGCAGTTAACCTCTTTCACTCCCGAACCGTCATCGGTTACTACGGCGGTCAGAGCGATTTTAACGCCCACTGTACCGATCCTGATCTTCTGATGAACTATTATTGGTGGCATAACGTCTTCTTCGGTTATTGTGATATCAATATCCGTTGTCGACCCGGGTTTGTATGAGGTATGACCATTCAAACCGTAATATGTGAATTTCGGGTTATCGGTGTTATCGGAGGCATAAAGATAATAACCGATGTTTTGGTCGGTGACAAACTCACCGGGGATCACACCCGTGTAGATATTACCAATACCTTTCATTTTCAGTTCATTATATGTTTCATTACCTTCATGATTATAAAAAAGTTTAACCTCGTTCACTCCAGAATAATAATCCGATACAATAGCGGTGAGGGTGATGGGGACAGCCGCGGTAGCATAGCTTGTACGACTGTGGATGATAGTTGGTGGCGAGATATCAAAGAGCAACTTATGGGTAGCATTTCTTGTGTAATCAAAGTTATATGCATTATCGATTAGCCAGATATAGATCGAATATTCACCTTGCCCCGGGATTGTTATATTCTCTAAACTTGTGATGTTGTTTTGGATCACCAGTTTACCAATGTTCTCAATGGGTGCGGAGAACCAATAGTATAACCCGTATATGCCCGAGTGATCCTCCGGGTTGGTCCAGGTGAGATTAAATGAATTGGTTTCCGTCCAAGTATCAGGTGTAACCGTAAGGTTGATCGGCGGTTCTGGGGGTGTATCGTCAAATAATAGCTCGGTAATGCTGTAGTTCTGGTAATTTACATTCTGCAGCCTATCCTTTAGCCACACATATACCTTATGCGCCCCCGAGCCCTCCACTACGATCTCTTCAATATAAGTTATCCCGAGTTTATCTATAAATGTGCCGTCGGTGTTCGAAATTGGCGGTGAATCGAGCTTATAATACACACCTGCAATGCCTGAACCTTTGATGGTTGAAAACTTCTCGGGGTTCGTCCAATTTACGGCAAACGAATTATTATTAGTCCAGATAGTAGTCGGATGCGGTGTTAGTGTAACCGGTGGGCCTGGGGCTAATGCGTCGTAATATAATTGGATATACGAGTTGTTTTGGTAGTTAACATTCCCCGGTAGGTCATGGAGCCAGATATAAATATCATGCGTACCGTTCCCCGGTACGGATATATTGTTCAGTTGATGTATATCCTCGCCGGGAACATAAGTACCATCATAGTTACTCGTGGGTTCCAAATCGAACTTATAATAAACGCCCCATACACCCGAACGATCGAACTGGTTCGTCCAATTGATCGAAAATGAGTTGTTTGCGGTCCATTGAGACGGTACCGCAAAAAGGTTGATCGGCCATGGTGGTGGGTGGGCGTCGAAATATAATGTCGTGGTATTATAACTCAAATAATTGACATTTGAAGCATTATCCACGAGCCAGAGATAGAGCGTATAACTACCGGTTTCACTTACTTTTATGTCATCTATACTGGTAATATTTATCCCCGCTACAAAAATGCCGTCATGGTCACTCTCAGGATACATGCCTACTTTATACCGTGCACCGATGATGCCCGATAGGTCGCTGGGGTTTGTCCAGGTTATATTAAATCTATTAATATTTGTCCAAGTACTCGGTGTTGCCTGGATGTTCATGGGTTTATTGGGTGAGGTACGGTCATACGAGAGATGGGTGGAGACATTAGAAGTATAATCGGTATTACCTGCATTATCCATGAGCCAGACATAGATAGTATGAACACCTTCGTTCAGCACCGTGATGCCGGTTAAGCGATTAATATTCCCCGGCTGGTAGATGCCATCGTTATAAAACTTTGGTGGCGTATCAATGGAAAAGTATACACCTTTAATGCCTGAGACTTCACTGGGGTTGAACCAGTCAACAGTGAACGAGTTTACCGCCGACCATCCCGATGGCGTAGCACTTAGACCCAGGGGACTACCCGGAGCAGTACCATCATACAATATGTTAACACTGGTTGCTGTTGTATAATTGCTATTATTATCTCCATCTTTAAGCCAGACATACACGGGATGGATCCCATTCGACAAAGTATCCGTTATTTCAATAGTATCAATTTCGGAACCGGTGACATTATTTGTGAAATCGTTATTATTCGATGGTGAAGTATCCAGTTTATAATATGCTTCCTCGATGCCTGAGTTCTCTATTGGATTAATCCACTCAACCGTAAAGCTCAAGCTATTGGTCCAGACATTTGGTGTAACCCTAAGGTTAATCGGAGAGCCAATATATTCATCGGTAGGCGTGGCATTTACCTCTGTGGAATTACCTTTATTGAAATGATCATCCACTGCCGTAATAATAAAATAATACGGTAGATTATTTGTCAGGTTCTCAACTTTATGGCTATTAATTCCGGGACCGAGACTGATGAGCAATGATTTATCCCCGCCTTCACCATGACCGGAATCGTTCATAGTAATATTGTACCAGATAATATCCGCTGGTCCAGAAGCGTTACCGATCGGATCGTCTGGGGATAGATTCCAAGTAAGAGTGATATTACCGCCGTCATCGGGGTATGTGTCATTTGCATAGGCACTTGTTACCGGCCGGGCTATATTATCCAGCGGCATTACCGTGTAATTCCCGGGGTACGGTGAAAGGTTTGGGCCGTCATCGGCTCGAATCGTAAAATTATACAATACGCCATTAATCAATCCTGGTATTTGAGATTGATACTTTGCCGCTTTAGTGGCATCGACGGATTTTTTAAGAATTACCGGTGGACCAAATCCGCTCGAAGCGTTGATATAAATGTTGTAATATAACACATCATCATCATTATTTCCATCATCCTCGGATGCATCCCAGGTAATATTTATACTCCCACCGTTATCAAATTCGGCGTCGTATACCTGCACGGTTTTCGGTGGTCCCGGCGGGTCCAGATCATCTTTAACAAGAATACGTACAGTCATGTTCCAAAGCGCGTTATCTAAGATCCTATCTAGATATAGGCTTGACGGTATGCCGCCATTTGCGCTGGTGTTGGGTGCGGTTGTGACATTGAAATCCGCCTGGTCAACTGCACCGCCGGATTTCCAACAGGCTGTGTTTCTTCCGGCAATGAAATTCTCCGCATCCAAGTCATTATTATAATCTTCCAAGTAAATGGCATAATATGGATATGTTGGCAATAATATCCTATTAATAAGCATATCATCATCAATGTGCCAGATCAGTATCCCTCGATCCGGAAGACCCTCTTCATAAGTCCCTACAGTCTTGTTACGATTTTCGATCAAATAATACTCATTTTCGCCCTTGATATTTACCCTGTAACATACTGAATCATTAGTGGGGCTAGTGGTCTGGTTAACTTGATGTACGCCCTGGTTATTGTTTGATTCATTAATTATAATCGGCTGGATCCAACCCAACTGTGTTTTACACCAAGCACTCATGTGTGCTGGTCGAGCTGCGCCCGTGGAATTGACATTATAATTTCCCTGATCCATTAACTCCCAATAACCCACTACAGATTTACCAGTCTCTGTATTGTACAAATCAGGCAGCCCTAGGTCGTGCCCGAACTCGTGGCACGTCACTCCAAGTGGCAATGTAAAGTCCGGGTCTTCGGGGTTAACTGTTGCAGTATAAACCTTTTTCCCGTCATAAGTACCAAACCCTGACCCCGTATTCCACCAAAAAACTCTCGATGGCCAAACCAGATCGCGTCCGTAATCGTTCAAGCCGCCATCATCATCCGGACCGAAATCTTCTGATGTGTCATTTCCGTAATGGTTTTGACCGTTACCTGAAAATATGATTAATAGATGATCGACCGCGCCATCATCATCTACGGTATTTGGTATCCCATCGGGGCCGTCATTATCGTATTTAGCGAAATCGATGCCCGCATTATCAGCTGCCATTAAAGCATCTTGGATCATTTGACCTTTACCGCTGGTATTCCAACTATTATCATTAATAATCCCGTCATCTCTCAATTGGTAGGTTGTAAGATTATCTTGGCCGTAATATTTTCTAATTTGCGGTAAACTAAGCCACGCCCCTCCTGCAGCGCCGTTGAGATAGCCAGGTGTAACATTGCACACGCCGTATGAGACCTCTTTATAATAATTATGCATGCTAATTTGATCGGTTGAGGTGTTAAACACCATGCTCTCGAGCTCTTCTACCGTGCGCTGCGATGAATTATCTGAAAAATTCACCAAGATTAATAAAACGGTTTCATTAATTATATTGGGACCATTGGTGCGTGTACGGCTTTTAAGGTAAGCCGGGTCTTTATATCTGGTTGTGATCGGCGGTATACCATCGGGATGCGGATTGTCAGATAGCCCTCCGTCCCAGGGCACACCCGGTGCCGGTGGCACAATCTCATAACCCCAATCAAAGTCCGGAT
>CBFDAW010000046.1:0-10336 GCA_965602865.1 uncultured Thermoplasmata archaeon | reverse complement strand
TTTTATTTTGGGTTTTGAGGTTGGGATTTTACCCAGCAATTAAAAATCAATCGTTCGAGGGCTCGTTAGGATCTTATCACACTCCAACCAACGATTATAATTATTTTAATATCGTAATGGTCTCCCCGACGATTTTAATTATTTTAATATCGTAGTGTACTCACACCTCAAGCGATTAAATTTAGAAAAAAATTCGAAGTGTACTCTTACTTCACATTTATATTTGCTTTCCATCGACTACGGATACAATCTCATTAAAAATATCCTCAATAGAACCCGAGCCTGTTATATTGTTAAGTTTATTCCGCTGTTCATAGAATTGAATCAATGGCTTGGTTTGGTTATTATAAGTCTCTAATCTATTCCTAATAACTTCTTCACGGTCGTCCGTACGCGATGTAAGGAGTGAACCGCACTTGTCGCATACATCCTCAATCTTTGGCGGATTATTTTTGATGTGAAATACAGCCCCACATTTCCCACATGACCTACGACCGGTCAATCGGTCAAGTAATAAATCAAAATTCACATCAATATTTAATACAATATCCACATCCTCAACCTCTGCTAGTTTTTTGGCTTGCTGGACTGTCCTGGGGAAACCATCCAAAATATATCCGTTCTCAGAATCGGGCTCGGTTAACCGTTCTTTTATTAGATCAACCACAAGCTGGTCCGGCACCAATTCACCCCGGTTCATAAATTCTTTGGCTTCTTTTCCAAGATGTGTTTCTTTCGCCACTGTCTCACGCAACAGATCACCTGTGGCGATATGAGGAATGCGATATTTACCAGCAATTAATTTTGCCTGTGTGCCTTTACCGGCACCAGGGGCGCCCAATAGTATCAATTTAATAAGTCATCACCTTCTATTGTTTTTTAATTGATCGATCTTGAATATAGAATCAATTATTATACTTTTTCTAAATTGAATCAAGTTACTTTTTTGAAGGTAAAAACTATACCATAAATTAAATATTATTATCTTTATTCACCCTTCATTAACTATACCCTAGGGGATATTGAACTATTGAAAGATAAGGAGCTAATATCATGATCGAGATAAGGTTCCACGGCAGGGGAGGACAAGGTGCGGTAACTGCGGCCAACATATTAGCAGAAGCTGCATTTCGTGAAGGTAATGATATTCAGGCGTTTCCATATTTTGGTGTGGAACGCCGTGGTGCACCGGTGACGGCTTTTACGAAGATTGATAAAAAACCGATCCGGGTAAAGTCGCAGATTTATGAACCCGATTATGTAGTGGTTCTTGCAGCTCAATTGGTGGAATCAATTAATGTCGCCGAGGGCCTGAAGTTGAATGGCATAGTGGTAATTAATTCAAATAACCCACCGGAAACCTTTAAAGAATCGGTAAAGGGTCGCGTAGCCACGGTGGATGCACGGAAAATCGCGATCAATAATAATTTAGGTACCAAGACGGCACCAATAGTGAACACTGCGGTTTTAGGCGGTCTTGCTAAGGCGTCCGGGATCGTGAAAATCGAATCGATAGTAGAAAGTATCAAAGACCGCTCACCCGCTAAAAGAGAAGAGAACGCCCAGGCTGCTATTGATGCTTATGAGAATACTACCCTAGGAGAATGATTTGATGTATAAAAAAGCAAAAGATGTCAAAGGTTACCAAGACCTGCCGCCAATGACCATGACTATAGAATCATCAATATCTATCCATACTGGTCCATGGCGAACATTCCGACCGGTGATTGATAAAGATAAATGTAACAAGTGTTTCTTGTGCTGGCGCTGCTGTCCGGAACCTTGCATTGAGATAGTAAACATGGAAGAACCGCCCGTGGTGAACCTAGATTATTGCAAAGGCTGTGGGATTTGCGCAAATGAATGCCCAAAAAAGGCGATTACCCTAGAATTGGAAGAAACTGAATAATTCTTAAGATTATATTGAATCACACATCATAAGATGCTAACTATGTACTAAGCGAGGGAGTTTGAATATGACTAAAATGGTGATAACCGGTAACTCAGCAGTAGCTTACGGAGCTAAACTTGCCCGTGCCGAGGTGGTAGCTGCATACCCGATCACACCGCAAACCACTATAGTGGAGAAAATCGCGGATTTCGTGGGTAATGGTGAGATGGAAACACAGTACATTAAAGTGGAGAGCGAGCATAGTGCCATGGCCGCTTGTATTGCCGCATCTAACACTGGGGTACGTACATTCACGGCAACATCGGCACATGGACTTGCGTTAATGCATGAATTATTAATGTGGGCATCTGGTGCTCGGCTTCCTGTAGTAATGGCAAATGTCAATCGCGCCATGGGACCGCCTTGGAGCGTTTGGGCGGACCATCAAGATAGTATAGCGCAACGAGATACTGGCTGGATTCAGTTATATTCTGAAAATAATCAAGAAGTTTTGGATACTATTTTACAGCTATTCAAAGCATGTGAAGATAATGAGATATTGCTGCCGGGGTTTACAACACTGGATGCGTTTTATTTATCACACACTTATGAAGTTGTGGATATGCCCGATCAGGAGTTAGTCGATGAATACCTGCCAAAGTTCGACCCGCCATACAAGCTCGATATTGATGACCCACATGGATTCGGTTCACTGGTAATGCCGCATACCTGGCACATGGAGTTCCGATATAAGATTGCACAAGCAATGGATAATGCACGGTCCAAGTTAATCGAGGTGGAGAAAGAATTCGAGAAGATGTTCGACAGGAGCTATGGCGGACTTCTTGACTTATATAGGTGCGACGATGCAGAGGTCGTCCTGATGGCCGCTGGGACGAATGCTAGTACCGCCCGTGAAGCTGTTGATGAGTTGCGGAGTTCCGGTAAAAAGGTAGGACTAGCCCGAATTCGATTCTTCAGACCGTTCCCGTACGAGGAGGTTCGAGCATTGGCAAAGGATGTGGATGTGATTGGTGTCTCTGAACGTACTTTTACTTTCGGCTTTGGCGGACCATTCTTTGCCGAAGTAGGTGGGGCGATCTATAATAGTGTCGATGGTGATGAAAAACCGATACTTAAAAATTATATGCTCGGTGTTGGTGGTCGCGATGTAAGGACAAAGCATATAGTAGACATTTTCAACAACATGCTCAAGATTAAAGACCAGGGTAAATTGGATGACGAAATCATTTGGTATGGTCTAAAGGATGCCACTAAACCGGATTCAGAAGGGGGGCTATAATGGCGAAGAAACTGACGATACCCGAAGACGAAATCATGTGGCCAGGCCACATGGGCTGCCTGGGCTGCGGGGCAACATTGGCGATGCGATATGCATTGAAAGGGTTGGGAAGAAAGACGATCATTTGCATCCCGGCATGTTGTTGGGCGGTAATGCCTGGGGTGTGGCCCTACAATAACCTCCAGATACCAATGCTGTATACCGCCTTCGAGACCACGGGTGCATCCATCTCAGGTGTCCGAGCTGCTCTTGATGCACGAGGTAAGAAGGATATCAATGTAGTGGGTTGGGCGGGTGATGGCGGCACACTTGATATCGGCATCCAAGCGTTATCCGGTGCAGTGGAGCGTGGGCATAATGTGCTGTATATTTGCTATGATAATGAGGCGTACATGAACACTGGCATCCAGCGCAGTTCATCCACGCCCGAGGGTGCCTGGACTACCACGACCACCGTTGGTACGACCCAGGATTGGAAAAAGGAACCAAAGAAGAATATGGTGGAGATCATGGCAGCACATCGGATACCCTATACTGCAACAGCAACCATTGGTTACCCTGAAGATTTCATTAAAAAGGTTCAAAAAGCAATCAGTATCAAGGGTCCCAAGTACATCCAAGTTTATGCGCCATGTCCTACTGGCTGGCGCTCACCACCAGACAAGACCATGGAGATTGCACGGCTGGTGGTCAAAACTTGCATCTTTCCAATATATGAAATCGAGAATGGGAAATATACAATTAATCGCAAACCAGCCAAAAAGGAACCGATCAATGAATATTTTGGCATGCAGGGACGCTTTCGGCATTTACCAGATGAGATGCTTAAAGAAATCCAGGTAAAAGTTGATAAGGAATGGGAGCTGCTGTTGAAAAAAGAGGAGTTTACCAAGGATTTGTGAAAAAGTCAATAAATCTTTCCCTAAGAATTAGTCTTTCAAAATTCCTATCTCTTCCCCTTCCTCCGCCTATCCTTTCCGCCGCGCCTGGTCTTCTTACCTTTTTTTCCTCTTTTATCTTTTTTCGTTGACCATTTTTCATCGCCGGGTTTTTTATGTTTTCTCCATTGTTTCTTGGCGGGTGCACTTGGATATTTTTTTCTAATCTCCTCGACGCGCCGTTTCAGACCGGAAACCAGCTCCTCACCCATGAGCTTATCCGAGTTATGATCAACCTTTGCAGCAATCGCAATCTTCCCCGCAAGCGCGCGTGCGATCTTACCCCGCTGCCAATACGGTGCATTATGAATAGTCGGGTGTTGGAAAATTATCCCATGCTTGGGCGGCAGCTCACCGTCGCGCAAATGGCGGAATAACGCTTTCTCGGCACCTAATAATTGTACAGTGCTCGATGTCACCCGCGCCAAGCGTTCCAAACCACCGGTTAATGCAATCAGCCGTGCACCGATTATAGGACCGGTTATGGTCGTAATATTGGGTGCGAGAGATTCCATACGTATTTTTATATAATTTTCCAGTATCGTTTTTTTTGAAATCACATTTTTAAGCTCCTCGGCAAACCCCATGACCGCGGTTTTGTCCTCAGGGTCGAAACTTGCACCTATTGATTCATCGGTATTGAGTGAATGTAATTTCTCATTTTTAGAATTTCCAACTATTGTATCCCTATCTCCCAGCTCGGAAATAAGATCCACATATTCGGTTTCCTTAACAACATGCTCTAGTTCTGGGAAGTGCAGACCATACCATTCATGCAATCGTTCAGATAATAAATTTGCAGTCTGTGTTAGATCATCCAATCCTTTTATCGCTTGAATAATGTAGTAATCCTTCGCCACCGATTCGCGTGTGCGCTGTTTTCCAAATTCAAGCATCATTTCACGGTACAACTCAGAATCAAACCCGAACTCTTCGGCGGATAGTGAAATATTTTCAGGGAGCGATACCACTGCTTCAACGAACTCACCTAGTCCTCTCAACCGTTTCTCTGTGACCATAAATGGTTCTTTAAGATCTTTCACTATGGCTTGCTCTTCGGATAATAGCTCGCCCTTTCTGATCATGTTCAAGCGTTCCACTAGGCCAGGCACTTTTTTGGGGAACAATTCCTTTTTTATTACGGTTCCTACCTCAGCGTCGAGTAGGAATACACCGAACCAGGAGGTACTAAGCAGCATTATAACACCTAAATCTAAGTATAATTTAGCTATCAAGCATATTAAAAATAACAATGCTAGATGGTTGATGTGTAGTATATATATTTCGATTTATAAAAATTGCATTTTCTATCTATATTCTTGCGAAACCTTGCGGAGCAATTTTTTACTAACAATTAAAAGTTCTTAAACATTATTGTATTAGTGATTTAGATGTTTAAGTCAGATATAATAAACTTTATTAAATATAAGTGCATTGCACTGCTCGCCGGCCTATAAAATGTGTAAACAATTTTATATCCTGGATAATACGACATTCTCTACTGTCCGAAACAGAAATGCAGAATTGTTTTTTTTAATTAGTACATTAGCTCCAGAGTTATCTCCCGATAGAAATAAGATAGAAATTCTTTCTATACAAGGATCGATTAACCCAGTACGGAGGTTGAAAAATGAAATATTGGCGTAAGCCATTGGACCAGGATAAATATCACAAACCAAAAGGTGAGATCCATATAATCGAGGACCGTTGTAAAGGGTGCGGGTTTTGCATTGAGTTCTGCCCTAATGACGTTCTGCAGGAGTCTAAAAAATTCAATGTAAAGGGTTACCATCCTCCTGAGCCAAAAGATCCTGATAATTGTATCGGCTGTAGATTATGTGAATTGATCTGCCCGGACTTTGCAATCTATGTGATAGTATCTGAGAATGATTTGACTGAGTCAGATAAATCTTCAACTAAAACGAAAGCAGCGGAGGTAACATAAGATGCCTAAACGACCCGTGCTCACTGGTGAGCATTTTATGAATGGTGATATTGCATGTGCGGAAGGTGGAATTAGTGCAGGCTGCCGGTTCTTTGCAGGATATCCCATCACACCTGCTACCGAGATCGCGGAGCACATGTCCTGGCGGCTGCCACAGGTTAATGGTGTGTACATCCAAATGGAAGATGAAATCGCATCTATGGCTGCAATACTGGGTGCTTCGAATGCCGGTGTTAAATCTATGACTGCAACCTCCGGACCCGGATTCAGTCTTATGATGGAAAATATCGGTTTAGGCATGATCACTGAGACACCATGCGTAATTGTAAATATCCAGCGTGGTGGGCCATCCACGGGTCTACCTACCTTGGTTGGTCAGGCGGACATGATGCAAGCACGTTGGGGGTCGCATGGTGATTATGAGGTAATAGCTCTAGCACCATCCTCGATACAAGAGATCTATGATTTTACAATTGAAGCGTTCAATCTTTCGGAGCGTTTTCGACTGCCGGTCTTCGTAATGTCTGATGAAGTAGTGGGTCACATGACCGAGAGATTAAAGATACCATTTGCACAGGATATCCCGCTTTACGAGCGAAAACGGCCTAGGCGGAGACCTGAAAATTTCTACCCATTCGAACCCGATGAGGATCTGGTACCACCAATGGCAAATGCTGGCGATGGGTTTCGGGTTCATGTTACGGGGTTGACCCATGATGACAGAGGGTACCCCGTGATTAATGAAGAAGCACAATATAAAATGGTTAAACGTTTGGTGGATAAGATCAGAATCAACGCAAAAAGAATCATTGATATAAAAGAATCGAACACAGAAGGTGCGGAAATAGTCATCGTAGCTTATGGCATCACTGCACGAGTGGCACATTATGCTATGACATTGGGTCGTAAGGAAGGAATCAAGGTGGGACTTGTAAAATTGAATACTGTTTGGCCGTTCCCCGAGGAGCGAATAATGGAGCTGGCGGGGAGTGTTAAAAGCTTTATTGTACCAGAGATCAATTTTGGCCAAATATTTTACGAGGTCGAGCGATGTGCAAAGTCTAATGCTAACACTGTACTTATTCCCCATGCGGGAGGCAACATACATGACCCCCGGGATATTTTAGAAGTAATCAGGAGGGAGAGCCGATGAGGTATGATACCACCCGTTTGCATCCACTAGATGAATATCTACGACCGGGAAGGATTCCACATATTTGGTGTCCTGGCTGTGGGCTGGGCACTATTCTATCTTCATATATAATTGCTTTAAAAGAGTCTAATTTGGATCTTGACAAAACTGTTATTATCTCGGGAATCGGCTGTACCGGTCGAGCAGCAGGGTATTTACACACCGATTCATACCATACAACACACGGCAGACCAATTCCATTTGCCACCGGCATGAAACTTGCAAATCCGGAATTAACCGTCACAGTATATAGCGGTGATGGCGATTTATTCTCCATAGGCGGTAACCATTTCATCCATGCCGCTCGACGAAATGTTGATTTTAACGTAATTTGTGTGAACAATTTCAATTATGGCATGACCGGCGGTCAAGGTGGGCCTACAACACCCATCGATTCACAAAGCACCACCACACCGTATGGAAATTTTGAATATCCATTCAGTCTTCCCTATGTAGCTGCAGCGAGTGGTGCGGTATATGTCGCACGCTGGACCGTATTACATGTACGACGACTAATCAAGTCCATGAAAGAAGTTCTGGCTAAACGCGGATTTTGTTTCATAGAAGTAATCTCACCATGCCCTACGGCATATGGAAGGCGGAATAAACTTGGTACTGGCTTGGATGAAATGAAATTCTTTAAAGAACATTCTGTGATCAAACATGGAATAGATCCCAAAAATACTGAGATTGGTTTAGGCTCTGATTTTATAGTAGGTAAGTTCGTAGACATAGATAAACCCACTTTCACCGATGAGCTTGAAGCCGGCCTGAAAAGAACGCTTGACATTGATTTACACCATAAACTTAAAAGCACTCGTATAAAAAGGAGGCGGATTTATGACACGCACTGAAATTAAATTAGCAGGTTTTGGTGGTCAAGGGATTGTCCTAGCGGGATTTATACTTGGTAAAGCACTATCCATATATGATAAAAAAAATGCAGTATTAACCCAATCATACGGTCCCGAGGCACGCGGCGGTGCGTGTAGTGCCGATGTGGTAACTGCCGATGGTGAAATTGATTATCCTGAGGTTACTATTCCTAAAATCGTTGTAATCATGTCCCAAGAAGCATATTCTAAATATGGGGACAATATCGTGAAAAATGGTATTATACTAATCGATGAGGACCTAGTAACAATTGAGAAACATAATAAAAAGGTTAGAATTATTTCTATTCCATCCACACGATTGGCAGAAGAACTTGGCCGAAAGATCGTAGCAAATATTGTCATGCTTGGGTTCTTTACAGCCGTTACAGATTTAGTTACACTAGAGGCAGTGAAAAGGTCATTATTAGGTTCGGTTCCGAAGGGAACCGAAGAGCTCAATATGTCCGCTTTGAAGAAAGGTTATAATTACGGTGTTAATCTACTTAGTTCTAAGAAAAAATCTAAGTAAATAAGAGATACTAATTAACATCTGCAACTCGAGGTACAAGAATGCCTAGGAAGCGTTCAGCAATGAATAGAAATAAAGGCCGGAAAACCTTTAAGCCATCCTCTCTACACCGCACTTCCACACATAATTTAAATAAATTTCAAAAAGGTGCATTAGTAATCGGTGGCGGGATCTCGGGCATCCAGGCAGCTTTAGATCTTGCCGAGAGCGGTATTGTTACATATCTGGTAGAGCGCAGCCCGAGTATAGGCGGTAGAATGGCACAGTTGGACAAAACGTTTCCCACCAATGACTGTGCTATGTGTATCTTATCACCGAAATTAGTAGCGGTGGCTCGACATACTAACATACGATTATTAACAAATTCCGAGGTAACCTCCGTTTCCGGTGAAGCGGGCGAGTTCAAAGTAACAGTGAAAAAACACCCAAGATATATTGATGAAAATAAATGTGTGGGGTGTGGTGAATGTGCTTCCAAATGTCCAAAGAAGGTACCTAATGATTTTGATTTGAATCTCAGTTTACGGAAAGCAATTTATATTCCATTTCCACAGGCAGTGCCATTGGTATATTCTATTGATCCTGATAATTGCTTGTACTTACAAAAAGGAAAGTGTGGTACGTGTGCCAAGATATGTAAAGCCAATGCAGTAGATTTTGACCAGAAACCCAAGGAGGTAACGCTAGATATTGGCGCAATCATTGTAGCTACTGGTTATGACCAGTTCGAACCGAGTATATTAAAGGAGTTTGGTTATGGGATATACCCTGATGTGATCACCGGCTTGGAATTTGAGCGAATGTTGAACGCCTCCAGACCCACCCAGGGGAAAATTATTCGTAAGTCCGATGGAAAACCGCCGAGTAGCATATTGTTCATCCAATGTGTAGGCTCTCGGGATAAACATCGGGCTCAAGAGTACTGTTCACGCATATGCTGTATGTACGCGATCAAGGAAGCGATGATTGCCAAAGAACACCAACCAGATCTAAAAAATATCAACATCCTCAATATAGAGATCCGTGCATATGGAAAGGGTTTCGAAGAGTATTATCAACGCGCTAAAGCTGAGGGTATCACCTTCGTCCAGGGCAGACCCGCGGAGATCATTGATGATTCTGATTCTCGTACGGGAGGACTACGAGTACGCGTGGAAGATATACAAATGGGTAAGATCAAAGAAATAAGAACAGATTTGGTTGTATTATCCTCAGCAGTAGTTCCAAGTAGTACTAATCAACAATTATCTAGAATCTTGAATATTGAATTGGATGAGCATGGATTCTTCAGTGAAGGAATGAAGCATACTGATCCGACATTGGCTTCTTCTTCTCTCTCCAGTGTGCTCTCATCTAAACCTGGGATATTCATTAGTGGCTGTGCCCAGGGGCCCAAGGACATCCCCGACAGCGTTTCCCAGGGCTCTGCGGCGGCGGCAAGGGCGGGTAAATACTTGGTAGATGCCCGTGTTGAACCGGCTCATGTACAAACGGACCTTGAAAAAATAACAGCACCGGAAACTACTGAAAGTGAAGAACTTCGCATCGGTATGTTCGTGTGCCACTGCGGAATAAATATCGGTGGGGTCCTGGATGTGCCTGAGTTAGTCAGATATGCCAAGACATTACCGGATGTAGTGTTTGCCACCGATAATCTCTACAC
>CBFDAW010000045.1:0-10372 GCA_965602865.1 uncultured Thermoplasmata archaeon | reverse complement strand
TACGGGTATCCGGGAGCTTGCCAGACTGAATTACGATAAATCCGAGTATCTTAAGCACCTGCTCCGGAGTGCCGCTAGCATCCTGCGGCCGTTCGGCTACACCGAGGAGAGATTGCGTGAAGAGCTTGCTCAAGGTGTTCAGGTTAAACTAGCTTGAAAAATTCTCTATAGGTTTATGTTGTGCAATAGCACATCATGAACTGAGTTAAAAATTATTTTTTCAGAAACATTTAAACCTTAATAATCAATTCACGCACAACAATATTAGAGTTCCTGTTCAATGGTAAAAAAAATATATGGGAACCTAGATATTACCCAATACATCTGATTACACCCAGGGGGGATCAAACGGCTAAGGAGATGCAGGCGGTAGTAAAAGCCCGCGGTGAGCCGAATGGCACGGAGATACGTACTGTAGAGGTGCCGCCGCTAGGGCATAACGATGTACTGATCAAGATCAAGGTTGCCTCGATTTGCGGTACAGATGTGCATATTTATAACTGGGATTCATGGTCAGCTAACCGTATTAAACCGCCGGTTATTTACGGTCACGAGTTCGCAGGTGAAATAGTTGAGGTGGGTGCAGGCGTTAAGAATGCTAGAGTTGGTGATTATGTCTCCGGTGAGTGCCATATCGCGTGTGGGTATTGTTACAACTGCCGCACTGGGCTCGCGCATGTGTGCAAAAATACCAAGATCTTTGGTGTGGATGTTAATGGGATATTTGCAGAGTATGCGATGATCCCGGCGAGCAATGTTTGGCATAATGATCCCGAATTACCACCGGAGATCTGCTCGATCCAGGACCCTTTGGGGAACGCTATTCATACCATATTCTCCACCGATGTGGTAGGTCGTGATGTGGCGATATTAGGCGTGGGGCCCATCGGTGCCATGGCGGTCTCGATCTGTAAAAATATAGGCGCCTCGCAGGTGTTTGCCGTTGGCCGGAGAAACACATATCGAACAGACTTGGCAAAAAAGGTCGGGGCGGATTATATATACCTCGCCCAGGATGATGTCAAGGGCGATATCTTAGACAAAACCGACGGTAAGGGTGCGGATGTGGTTCTTGAGATGTCGGGGAACACAAAGGCAGTTGTCCAGGGACTCGAGCTATTACGACCTGGTGGGACGATTTCACTGCTAGGCGTTTATGCCGAGCCATTGACCCTTGATCTTTCGGACCTTGTCATATTTAAATATGCCACAATTAAAGGCATCAATGGCAGGTTGATGTTCGATACATGGTATCGAATGAAAGGGTTGTTCAAGAATGAACGAATAGTAAATGATATGAAAACTATCATTACCCATCGTTTTAAGCTATCCGAGTTCGAGGAGGCAATGCAGACCATGCGAAGTGGTAATAGTGGTAAGGTCGTACTATTTCCAAAAGATGGTTGATGATGATAATATTTGAGAAAAGCCGAAGGAGTTGTACAATATGCGAAGTCCAAATGCATTCTTAAAAGATGAATATAGTGAGCTAGTGGAGAAAGGTTTTGATTGGAAGATCCGTGTTTTGGGAGGTCCATCCGCACCTGTATGTAATGTGGATGGCAAAGAAGTTATTATGCTTTGTTCGAATAATTACCTGAACCTCAGCAACCATCCGCGTCTGATCCAGGCGGCAAAAGATATATTAGACACGCACGGTGCAGGCTCGGGGTCAGTACGACCCATTGCCGGTACCATGGATATCCATATCCAAGCCGAGAAAGAATTGGCTAAGTTCAAAGGTACTGAGGCGGCGTTGATATATCAAACAGGATTCGCCGCTAATGCTGGATTGGTACCGCAGCTCGTAGGAAAAGGCGATGTGATCGTATCTGATGAATTGAACCATGGCAGCATCATCGATGGTGTCAGGCTTACAAAAGCGGATAGGATGGTATATGGTCACAACGATATGGGAGAGTGCGAGAAGGTACTTCATGAAGCTGATCATAAGGGCTATCGCAGGATTCTGGTGATAACCGATGGCGTGTTCAGTATGGATGGCGATATCGCACAAATGGATAAGATCGTGCAACTGGCGAGCGAGGTTGGAGCAATGACATATGTGGACGATGCTCATGGTGAGGGCGTGATCGGACCGGATGGGCGCGGTATTGGCGCGCATTATGGTATTGAAGGCAAGATCGATGTAGAGATGGGTACATTCTCGAAGGCGTATGGTGTGGTTGGCGGGTTAGCTGCGGGCAGCCAGGATTTGTACAACTTCGCACTTAATAAATCCAGGACTTGGTTATTATCAGGCTCGCATCCGCCACAGGTAGCTGCTGCACAGCTTGCGGCGATTCAAGTGCTGGAGGAGGAGCCAGAGCACGTGAAGAATCTGTGGGAAAATACTAACTATTTCAAGAAAGAATTAATCAATATGGGTTTCGATACTGGTCATTCTGAGACACCCATTACACCTGTGATCGTTGGTGAGAGCCATCTGGCAAAAAAGCTGAGTGATAGGTTATACGATGAGAGCATATTCGCATTACCGATAGTATTTCCAATGGTCGCCCGTGATAAGGCGCGAATAAGGACCATGATGAACGCCGGGTTATCTCGTGAACAAATTGATAAAGCACTTGCCGCTTTTGAAAAATTGGGTAAAGAATTGAAGATTTTATGATTCGGATAATCATTTACTACCCATTTCTAGACGATGCTACGATAAGAAATGACAACGTAGAATGATTAATAACTTCCATACTCGCTTCCCTACTTTGTTGCCTCCACTTATTTCGTTTCAACAGGTATCAATTCAGTCAATGTTCTATCCACACCTTCTACTTTGCTAATATTACCCGTCCATGTTTTAAAAGTTGACTCATATTCTTCTTCGATGCTTTTTAACATAATTTTTGTCCTATTGCGCAGCTTTTTACCCGCCAAACTGGAACCTGAGAAGATCACTGTTAGGTACACAAAACGACCTCGGTCTATCAATATTTTGTTCTCACCGACTTTAAGTTCATCAAGAGCCCAATCTTCACCGGCTTCTGCTCGTTTGGCAAACGAATCTTTTATGAAAATTTGAACGGCAGTAAACATACTACTAAGAACATCTTCATCTACTTGCGTCTCAAACTTTCGAGTTTTATGGCTAATTAATTCACCACTTTTATGTATTAAAAATACTTCTTCTATTATGTAATTACTTTTATACCTTCGATACGATACGATAAATATGCTGGCAATTATTATCACAACAAGAACTCCTATGAGGTTAATGGCGATCAAATCCACTTTATTCTCTAAAGGTTGTGTGATTATAACTAGAATCGTTTGATTAGCACTTTTATTACCATCGCTTACCTCTATAGTAATCGGTTTCTTGATCGCCGAGGTTCCGTAGAAAATGAGCTCCGTGCCTCTTAATTTAGAATCTATGCCACTTGCATCTACTGTTATATTCAATTCTGTAATATTGTTGTCGACATCATGGATATACTCCACGAGGTTTAGAACCCAGGTCTCTCCCATTCTCCTTTCCTGGGTTGGGATAATATCAATAATAGGTGCGTCGTTGACCGAGATTACCGTAAGAAGGATCGTGTCTTCTGCAAGGGCTTCATAGGGTGTGGGGTCCGTGGCTCGAAAAGTTACTAATTCGGAACCATACCAATTCTCTTCGGCACAAAGGTCTACGGTACCATCCGTATTGATCGTTACATTAATTTTCTCGGCACCATAGGAATAATAAAGGTTATCATAATCCTGGTCAAGAAAATAAGTGCTTAAGTCAATAGCATTAGGTAAGAAAATATCTTCTAAAAATAATATGTCTGGTAATGGTTGAATAAGTTCTGGCGGGTGATTCGCGGTAATCCAGACCGTGATTAATTGAGAATCCGAACGGTTACCGTCCGAAACACTAACGTTTACGAGAACAGTACGGTCTAAAAAACTCTTGGGGTAATTAATTACGAGGATCAAATGATAATATGGTTTTACTTGGATATATCGGGTTTTTATTGAGTCTTTCCATACACCTTCCATTCGCTCGGTGGTAGATATCGTTAATTCATTGAGCGCATTGTCTTCATCGGTAACATATGGTAAAAGATCAAATTGATACATCTCGTCATAATGTACAACCAGATTAGGGACGCCTTCTATAATAGGTGCGTCATTTATTGCGGCGATCGTGACGATAACGATATCTTCCATCTTCGCCCCTTCCGGGTCCATGGCTCTGAATGTAACTATCTCACGCCCCCACCAATCATCTGGTGCTTTAAAATCTACGCTATGATTATCGTGAATTGTGATTTCTATGTGCGTATATCCATATGAATAATATAATGTATCTCCATCTGGGTCGGAATAATATTCATCCAAATCAAAATAATTGCATTTAGTTTCGCCTTCATCCAGGTAAACATCTGGCAGAGGTTTAGTGAGGATTGGCACCCAATCATCGGATATACTCACACCAAGTACATCTTCACTAATATCTTCACCGTCTGACAAGGTAAGTATCACAAATACTGATTCCCCCAACATGCTCTTGGGATACTTAAAATTAACATTTAACCCATCCAAAACTTCAGTATAATCCGGCTCCGAAGTGGAAATCATTAACTTTTCCATCGGTGTATCAACATCAGCTACATAGGGTATATAATTAAAGATATAGGGTTGATCATAGTGTATAACTAGATCTGGGGCGCCGAATATTGTCGGGGCATCGTTAATGGATGTGATGTTAACCCATAATGTCTGGCTATCAATAACCCCTCTATTATCTCCCAGCCAAATAGTCACACAATTATTACCGTTTGCATTGTCCACAGGTGAGAATATCAATATATCTGTACTCGAGTTCTCCCCTATAATAGTGTAGAGGTCCGTGTTCTCATCCGTAACCCACCACGTTAAAGGGTTATTTAGATCTTCAAGTATATTTTCATACCGATTAAGATCAAGCGACCAGGGTTCGCAGTCTTCCTCCTTTTCTTGATTTGGTATTACACCTTTGATTTTTGAAATCCCATCTTCCGATTTTTCCGGCACCACGACAATATTTTCGTATGCTCTATCGAGTAAACGATCCTCATCTCTTACAGTCAGGATTACACCATAGGAACCATTATTCATATAGTGGTGAGATACGATCTCTGTTCCTGAGACAAAAGTCCCGTCCCCAAAATCCCAGAAATAATTAATTATCCGGCCATCGGGGTCCGATGACTCTGATGCATTGAAGGTTATTATGTCGTAGACCTCGACTATAGTTTTTGTGATGTTAAATTTAGCCACTGGACAAGTGGTCCCAGATGATTTGAAGTATATGTCAACCCAACTATGTCCTTGGTGGACATTCGAGATTATTGTACCATAATTATTGGTATAAGAATAATCAACATCTGCAACCCAGTTTTCTTGGTTTACTCTTACTTCATAGGGTATAGGTGTATCTTTGAATTCTAGGCGTATTATACTATTATCTGTGTTTATCTCGACTTTCAAATGATTTTTTTCAATAAAATACCATTTATAATAATTCGTGTTATCATGTGCGTCAATTCCAAAGATTTCTTTATATTCATCATTATACATTGACCTGCAATCGATACTCAATATTTTTATGTTCTTTGCATCTATCTTCACTGTATTGTTCATAGTAGTATATTTGACATGAATATATCCTGGTGAACTTTGATTGTATCGTTCGACATCATAGTGAGATTGTTTGCCATCACTTAGAAATGAAATGTGATACTCATAAGTGTCCTCCATTTCAGTTTCTACCCAAATCTCCGCTAATAATGGAACCCTGGATAGTATTATGAATGCTATATATAAAGCATAAACTAAGGCAATTACCAAACCCATTTTCGATATCTTTTTTGTATGTTTTCCCAGCACTCTCTTTTTCATAGGCATCTCAACGCTCCATACTTCATTTATTTAGATATTTTATTGAACCATATACCCAACCTTCAGAATTATCCACTATCCTCCTTTTTCTTTCTTATCTTTCCCGACCTCTTATTAACAAAAATAGCCAACATTATCATCGATGTCATAACCAACGGAAAAATCAAAGTGGAGAACTCGGGAACCTGGTGTAAATAAAACATTACATCACCTTGGGAAGTGTTTGTATATACAATCCCAATGTCAGTCGAACCCAGGATGTTTTTTTCGATATTTGGATAATAATTTACAAATGCAGAGGTCAAATTCACTGGTTGAGTCCAACCTGAACCACTATTCAATGAAAATACAATATCTTCATCTGTTGAATTACGCCATACACAATAAACCACACCATTATTATCAGCACAGATTGTTGGATACTCTAACTCGTTCGTGGTCGAAATAGTGTTTTCTGTCCCCCAGGAGCTGCCTGTACACTTATTATACCAAATATCTTTATCTGACAATTCATGAACCACGACCCAAACATTATCTCCACTATCACAAACCATGGATGGTAAATTATGCATCCCAAAATTGTCTTTGTGTATAACAATATCATAACCGGGGTTTCCATCTGCTTTTTTCCAATTATTCGGATCTCTACTATCCTCGGTTGAGTTACACCGCCGATAACAGACCTCGCCACTACTCTGATTGCCCCATGCAAGATGAAGGTTATCATTTGAATCTATATCCAGAGTTGCTGCACCGGCAGTGGGTGGCCCACCTGAGGTATTGATATTAACAGGTGTACACCATGAATTCGAAACTCTCGAAAAATTTGCATAATAGATTTTACCAGGGTTAAAATTCTGTGTCCAAAGCACATGCGGTTTACCCGTAGAATTAACTGCAATGCACGGATAATCACAAGTCTCGCTTGAGGCAGTGCTTATTTTTTCACACCCGAAAGTTACATTATCGGCTCTTCTCCAGTAATTACTTTCACCAAAATGGTTTAGGTCTATACAATGACTATAATTTATTTTTTGTATGCCGCCGGAATTGTTCACCCATACAATATGTATTTGATCTCTGGTGCTATTAATAGCTATGGAGGGATAATCAGCTCCCGTAGTCTGGGTTTGTATTATACCATTGTCCCCAACTAACTCGACGGGTTCATTCCAGCTCGAGCCGGTAGTGTCTGTAGAATATGCGCCCCAGAGTTCATTGTTACCGGTGTCTGTAGATTCGTTGTGCCAAAATGCAAACCAAATACCTGTATTATTCCGGACGATTTTACGTTGATTGTTATATGCTGTTCCTTTGGTGTCGTCGGTATCCCCTATATTTATAGCTCTTGAGCTTCTTTTCTCATAAAACTCAAGATCCGTGTGAGGAAAGCTTAGGGGCAGCCCAGGAACTGAAAGAATTTCATTACCCGCCACATCTTTCTTATCGTTCCAGTCCATTATACAAAAAAATACATTGAATTTAACGTTATTCCCTAGTCCGATTTCATTTTGGCTAATTTGAGTTTCTAACCTCGTGTTGTCTTTTTTTGCGGCTATATTTCCAATAAACAACCATTCCCAATCATTTTGATTATGACCCTTAAAAACATAATATCCTTTACTTAGGATTTGCCCATCCTTACCTTTTATTTCCAGCATATAATCCGCACCAATAGTTAACCAATCTTGATGATAACCGGTATTTGAGTTTGAGTCTGTATCTATAAATATATATGCTTTATCTTCGCCCAGTATCTCCATTGGTAATTCTCTTGCCGCGTGGTTTAAGGAGGTGTATGTTTGATTTACTTCGGTTTTACCTTTTTTAGTAACGACCGAATTTATGGGCAGTTGTTTTGGGCGGGGAAAAATCAGAGGTACACTAGTACCACACATCATGGAGCCGTCAACTTTTAAATAAAAAGATACGTACTTATCATCCTGGGTTATTCGATACTCTTTAACATCTATATTCCTATTTAGAATTATGTTCGTATCCCTATCAATATTGTTATTGACTTGGTCCCAGTCGGAAAAAATACCATCTATTACTATACCCTCAGGGACGCCACCAATATAAGTTCTAAGGAGCACAGGGTACAATACACTATCATTTAGGGTTACGGTACCACTACCAATCCTGAAATCTTGAGGGTGTAGTTCTATTTCCAGAAGTCTGTATTTCTGTGCTTTAGATGAAATGTCCAATGTTAGAAAATAAGATTTGGTTTCGTATTTTTTCACAAAAAGCTTGGGGTTGAATTCAAAAGTTATAATCTCATTTAAAAATGTGCCAATTCCACCTTTAACCAGAGCATCAGCCGAGGAGAGATCGCCGCTCAGATCAGAATCAGAGAATAATCTTATGGCATTCACAATCCTATCACTGATGCCATCATCTAATCTTTCTCCACTAATTCTAAGTGAGTCCATCTCAATATCTGTTCCTTGAGCGGTCAATTCTAATTTCATAATACAATTCATCGTAGATCCGATCTCTATAAAATCTTGCGTCATATCTGTCGCTATTACCGAAAGAACACCCTTTTCATCTGAGATAATGGTATCCGAAAAGTCCTCGTTACCTTGTGAATCTTGCACATGAAATAAGGTATGGATGGTCGAGGTGGGAACCGCAATATTATTTAGCCAAAACTGTGTCTCTAAACTACTATCCCTGAACCCGATTTCAGCCTTCCCAACGGTGGTCCAGCCATTCCAATCATTTTTATTACTATCTTTATCAAATGCGTAAATCAACCCCTGCGGAACCGCGCTGGACCCGCCCTTGACTTCGACCATAGCATCCGCCCCGAGACCATGTATAGAATAACCCAAGCTACCAGCCCCATCCTCATAACCAGTGGTACTAATATCTGGATCATTATAATCGATAAATATACGAGCACAATAAAAATCATCGTCATTCCAACCGGAGATGCTGCCCAGCATTTTCCCCTCCACCTCTAGATAAAAAGAGACAAATGACGTTTCCTTTGCTACTCGATATTCTACTATATTCACAGATGGATTTTTGGTCTGATCTTCTATTGAGTCTATATATATGGGTGTGCTTGCCCAATCATCAAATTCGCCATCAATTAATATACCTTCTTTTTCTGGCTCAAACCCTATAAAATAGATTAAAAGCGGAGCAAGGACCAGTATGACACCCATAATAATACTCATCGCTCTTTTTTTTATTTCTTTAGCTTTGATCGCCTGGATTAGCACCCATTTTCGTGTAGATACATTTCCTATCATAAACTTATTAGCAATGGTCAATCCATTACCGTTTGTTAACCCATTACCATTCGTCAAACCGTTTCCATCACGTAAACCTTGGTTCGCCGTATGTATATTTCGCCGCATTGATAATTTAGACTTTGAAGTTTCCTTATGTAATGTCTCATCCAATGACTTAGAATTTCGTTGATTTCGACTCATGGAATTCCCAAATTTTTGTTAAATTATTATTAAAATATTAATTAAAACGAACTTTTTTTGTTTTGAATATATTAAAAATTTCACTTACATTATTTACTATAATACATAGCATTTTTAACAATTTATTATAGTAGTATTTACATGTCTTATATCTCACCTATATATAAGAGTCATTTTGATTTGTAATTTAGAGAAATATTTAAAATGAAATGTAAGGTAAAGTATGAATAAATAATAATTGGAACAATTATAACTCTTATGAGCTGGGAATTGAGGATAATCCCCCCTAAACCACTTTTTTAATGAAGATGTTGCCCTAATCTGTGGTCTTTATAATGCCCAATATGCTTTATAGAACTCTTCTATCGCTTTGCTATATCGTCCCTCGTTTAATTTTAATAACCCCTTATTAAATCTCTCCCATGCTTTTACAACCTTGGGGTTATCCGAGCCCAGTTCTTCTTCTGTATTAATTATTGGTTTTTCAACCTTCCTTTTTACACCATTTGTAAGATTTACCATGATGGATGTGGTATTTCTTATCCCCCTTTCGTTCACCTTTTCTAGATTCTTAACTGCATATTTAACGGCTATGAGCGGTAACCATTTCCAGGATCCTTCTTTTCTTAATGCCCATTTTAGAAAACAATGTGCAAATTTAAGGTTAATTTTATCATATCCGCTATCGTTTACTGCACGATTAGCATTCTCAATTAACTCACCCGTTCTATTAATTGCCTGTTGGAGTACTTCTTCATATTTAGGATCCGGTTTTTCCTGAAATGGAATGGCGATCTTGATCGTTAATTCGGTTTTTATATTGATATCTCCCATTTCATAGACTGTAATCTGATATATACCTTTTTTATCATAAGTGTGGTTCACTTCCTTACCATAGGCGTCACTAATGCCATCTGATTCAAAATCCCAGGACCAGTTGGTGTAGTTGTGTTCCATACCTTCCGAGTCAACATAACTATCGTCACCGAAAAAAGTAATAGCTTCACCTATCTCATATATACCATCACCATCAGCAT